>JAZNLG010000001.1:0-7572 GCA_045578965.1 Lachnospiraceae bacterium
TCGGAAACACTTAACTCACGTGCATGAATTTCCTGCAGTGCAATCAGGATATGAGCAGCCGCGGTTAATGCATCCACCCCGAGATGAGGTGTGGAACCATGACACCCTTTTCCGTTGATCTCTATTCGAAAAAAGTCCGCCGCCGGTGCGCTGACGCCGGGTGCAGATACAACCACAGTCCCGGTTTTCAAGGGCACACCGGTCATAACATGTACCATCATGGCCCCGTCCACTTTGGCTTTATGACAGATGCCGGGGCCCGGATGTCCTTTCGGTGCTTGCGTATTCTGTGTATCCGTGATTTCTTTGGACACCTCCAATACCCCATGGTCAATCATATCCCTCGCACCTTCCAGTATTTCTTCCGCAGGCTGAAACATAAATTTAACACTGCCGTTAAGTTCCTGCTCATGATACTTAATGATTTTGGCCGCCCCCAACAACATAGCCGTATGCGCATCATGACCGCAGGCATGCATATTTCCGTTCACACTTTTAAAAGGCACATCAGCCTCTTCTTTGATATGCAACGCATCCATATCGGCCCGCAACAGAAAGTTTTTACCCATACCGGCATTCCCCGCCACCGCTACAATTCCTGCTTTACCGCAATCCATTGGCTGATAGCCCATCTCCAACAAACGCTTTTTGACATAGGCGCGGGTCTTTGTCAGAGCAAAACCGGTTTCCGCACAGTAATGCAACTGGGCATAGTCCTTCTCTATCTGTGACTGTATCTCCAAGGCTTCCTTCAACATAATGCATCTTCCTTTTCATTATATTTATGCGAATTTGCCTTCTGGTGTTCGGAGTCAAATAAAAGTTGTATGGATTATTTTATATCCCAACAGAACTCGCTCTCGCTCGGGCGAAAACGTAACGGACACTAAACTCGTACAGCATTTCATTTGTACTCGTTAAGTGCCGACGTTTTCACACGGTTCTTTATGGGTTAAAAATATCCATACAACATATAGTACGGCTGAACACCAAAACGCAAATTCGCACTTACACATTTAACATAAATTCACCTTTAGAATGTGCATTTTTTGCTTTATTTATTCTTGATATGTGATATGACTAAGTGCATTTTATCCACATAAAATTATTGCAAAAATATCTCGTTTTCGTTACACTTAATACATAATAAATCTTTTTTGGGACATACTATCGACAAACATAGCAGTTTAACGCAAAAGGAGGTACTTATATGGCATTGATTAAATTTACAAGAGACAATTTTGAATCCGAAGCATTAACCGGTTCGTTACCTGTATTGGTAGACTTCTATGCAGAATGGTGCGGCCCCTGCCGTATGTTAGGACCTGTGATTGATGAAATCGCCGAAGAAGCCACAGGCTTCAAAGTAGGCAAGGTAAATATCGATGAACAGCCGGAACTTGCCACCAAATATCAGATTATGAGTGTTCCCACACTGGTGGTTCTTAAAAATGGTGAAGTCGTAAACCGTGTAACCGGAGTTACCTCAAAACAGAAGATTTTGGATATGTTAAAATAAAATTGCACACGTATGAAAAGAGCACTGCTTGGAACATCCCAACAGTGCTCTTATTTTTGATAATCTTAAAATATTAGATTGTGGTTGTATCCTGGGGTTTATTATCCTTTACCACCAGGTTGATGTCTTCAAGACCTGTCAAATTAACATTTCTGTTAACCTTAGCATCGTAAGATTCAGCATTGATGATATTTGCCAAATCAATACCGGTTGCTTCCTTCATACTCTCAAAAACTTTGGCCATAACAACGGGAACATTTCCGGCAACCTGATCAACACCATTGCCGCCTTCACCGCCGCCGATAATGGTAATCTTATCAATCTGTCCAAGGGGCTGAGCAACTTTCTCTGCGATTTCAGGTAATACCTTAATCATCATTTCAGCCACAGCAGCCTTGTTGTACTTCGCATATGCTTCTGCCTTCTTTTCCATTGCTTCTGCTTCTGCGAGACCTTTTGCTGCAATTGCTGCCGCTTCCGCTTCACCCACGGCACGAATACCTTCCGCTTCCTGTTCTCTTGCGAAACGATCTGCTTCTGCCTGTGCCTTGCGAGCTTCTGCTTCTCTCTGTGCCTCGAACTGCTTTGCTTCCGCTTCTTTCTGACGCTGATACAACTGTGCATCCGCTTTCTGCTGAGCAGCATATCTGTCAGCCTCTGCCTGCTTCTTAACTTCCGCTTCCAAAGCCTGTTCCTTAACAGCAACTTCCTTCTGTTTTAATTCAATCTCACGTTCCTGACGTGCGATATCCGCATTGGCGGTTGAAATTTCGATAGACTTACGCTGCTCTTCCTTCTGGATATCGTAAGCTGCATCGGCCATAGCCTTCTTGGTATCCGCATCCATCTGGAGTTCGGATTTCTTAATATCAAGTTCAGTCTGCTTCTTTGCAATTTCGGTTTCAGCTGCAACTTTTGCATCATTGGATTCTTTGTCTGCTGCTGCCTGTGCAACTTTAATATCTCTTTCACTTTCTGCACGTGCAATCGCTGCTGCCTTTTTGATTTTAACGATATTATCAATACCGAGATTTTCGATTACTTCATTGCCGTCCACGAAATTCTGAACGTTAAAACTGATAATATCAAGACCCATTGCCGCAAGGTCGGGTTCTGCATTTTCTTTTACAAGGTTTGCGAACTTCTGACGGTCGGAAACCATTTCTTCCAATTTCATTTTACCTACGATTTCACGTACGTTACCTTCCAAAACTTCTCTGGCAACGTTTGCTATGTACTCGGTAGGTTTATTTAAGAAGTTCTCTGCAGCAAGTTGAAGTTTATCTGCTTCATTGCTGATTTTGACGTTAACGGTTGCATCCACGTTGATGTTAATGTAATCAGCAGTAGGTACTGCATTACTGGTCTTAACATCGATGGGAATCAAACGTAAATTCAATTTATCCAATCTTTCAAAGAAAGGGATACGCACGGTAGCCTTACCAATGGCGTAGCGGGGTTTCTTTCTGAGACCGGAAATGATATAGGCCATATCGGGCGGAGCCTTCACATAACCTAAAAGCATTAATACGACAAGCGCAACCACGGCAATTACAATTGCCACGGGAACCCATAATAAATCGGGCATAATTCATTCCTCCTTTTATTCCTTAATACTTTTATAATATATGACAATATATGTCTTGTCATTATTTTCTTACACATATTGTATAAAAAAGGGCTGTCCCCGCTTGAGAACAGCCCCTGTTTCTGTTCTTATTCTACCTTTGCATCTGCAGCGTTCTTCTTAACGCTTTCGATACCCTTTAAACATGCTGCCTTTGTGGTATAACCTTCACCGGTAGCAATAATCTGTCCGTTGGTTGCTTTCAAACGGAAACGTGTTTCACCCTTCTTATCTGTATAAACTTCAAATTTGGGATTCTTAGCAGTTGCATAACCTTCTTCGGTCTGATCTTCGATTGCTGCCACGGGAGCGTTCTTCTGAACACTTGCAATACCCTTCAAGCATGCAGCCTTAGAAGAATATACTTCTGAAGTTGCGATTACTTCGCCGTTTCCTGCTTTTAAATCAAACTTAATACCTGTACCTGTTTCTTTGACTACAAATTTACCCATAATTGTAACCCTCCTGTTTTTTATAAAGTAGTCTTAATTACCTTTTTTATCGATAACAAACATGGTCACGACTCTCTTATAATTGCCGCTTTCCAAAAATGCTTGTACATCTTCAAACTCATACGAAACGTCCCTCGTTCCATAGAAATTATAAACGCGGATTCCCTTTTCACAAGGTTCCAGCGTTACGTAATGTGCACCTAACCCGTCTTTGCTTACCCACCAGTACAACATAATTGCAACCTGGTCGGGACCGATACACTCCATCCAATTCTGTTTGCCTCTGTAACTCTTCCAAGACAATCCGCTGGCAGTCAAATACTTCTTTACCGCCAAAGGATTGATACCCAGCGCCGCGTTCATAATAAGACCTTTATGTTCATAAAAATCAACAATCTCTGCGATGTCCGGCTGCAATCCCGCTATGGTTGTGGCATTGAATGTTGCAATGGCTCCGCATCCGCTGTGGGCAAAACTATGATTGCCGATACGCAATTCCTTCAGAATCCCGGTTGCCTGCCCGTTTAAGGGAAACACAATGTTCTTCGACCGGTTAATTTCACGATTGGATGCCGCTTTCTTTTTTAACGTAAAATACGGCAAACGTAATGCATGCAACACCGCAAAACCGCCGTATCCCACCATATGTGCAAAAATCTTCAGCAACGGTTGAGGCTTATTATTGGATGTATTCTTTTGTTGTTTATTGTCAGAATTTGTTGTACTCATTAATTATATTTTATTACTTTTATAGGAATATGCAAGTAATATTTCGAAAATTAAAAATATTTTAAAATCATTTTCTCTCTTAAGAAAAAATGAAATTTAACCGATACCTTTTATGTGATTTTTCTGTACAAAATAAACAAGGAGGTTCATTTGCATGAAAAAGTTGATTGCCGAATTTATCGGCACGGCAGTTCTTGTTACTTTAGGCTGCGGTACTGCAATGTTAGTAGGATGTAATGCAGCACAGGGTTGTGGCTACATTTTAACAGCATTGGCATTCGGTCTCGTCATCGTTGGTATGGCTTATTGCGTGGGCAACATCTCAGGTTGTCACATCAATCCTGCTGTATCTTTAGGCGTTCTGATGAGCAAAGGAATGAGCGTAAAAGACTTCTTCGGTTATGTCGTTGCGCAGTGCTTGGGCGCTTTGGCCGGCGCAGGAATCCTTGCTGCTATCTTTGGTCTTGGCGGAGTAACCGACATGACAGGCGGTTTCGGTTCCAATGGTCTTGCCGGTGTGAACGGTAGCATCGTTGCCGGTTTACTGGTAGAAGTTGTTTTAACTTTTATCTTCGTTATGACTATTTTAGGTGTAACAAGCAAGAAAGCAGGTCATGGTTCTTTCAGCGGATTGATTATCGGTCTTACTCTTACTTTGGTACATATTCTTGGTATCGGTTTGACAGGTACATCCGTAAATCCCGCAAGAAGCATCGGTCCCGCTATCGTGGCTGCAATCGCAGGAAATACCGCTCCCATCGCTTGTGTATGGGTATTCATCGCAGGTCCTTTGGTTGGCGCTGCATTGGCTGCACTGGTATACAATTTCTTGGAAAAAGAGAAATAAAAGGTCGACAGACTGTTCGAATAGTAAAAGGAAGGCATATGCCTTCCTTTTTCATTACTGACTCAATTTAAGTTTTATTGTTGTATTGTTAGTCTTTCTGTTTATACGCCCAATATTTGTTTACCACAAAATTCAGAGGCACAATAATGATAACATTGATTGCCTTTGCAATCAGTTCTCCGATCAGTTCGGCATCCACTGCGGTAATGCCGATGGTATGACACAGGTCCGCCAGCGGCTGCATAAACTGACCGATGTGCAGAACATCAATCCAGAGAAACAGCAGGATCACATCCATAATAAATCCGCCGCCATAGGCCACATAGGTCTTAAGCAAAACCTTCCACCAGACTCTCTTTTCGTCGCCTTCCTGTTTCTTAAAAATATATCGGTTTCCCCAATAATATGCATTTAAAATACTTACGGAAAAACCTATAAAAGTCGCCAACGCGTAGTGCATTCCAAAGAAAATCAGCACCACATAAATTCCTTCGCTGATTAAGGTATTGGACACACCCACCAAAACGAATTTGACGAATTGCCATAACTTTTTCATATGCCATCCATCCTATTTTTTATAAAATCTTACATACTTACCGTCTACCGTTTCCGTATAGCCGAATTCTTCTTCAATATAGGTCATAATGTAATTGTCCGCAGGCTCCATTAATTCACCGTACCAACAATCCACTACTATCACATCCGGTGCTTTCTCCGGATATAATTTCCAGTATTCCACCAGACGCTCATCATAAGCCGTAGGGTCTACAATGGAATAGTGGCAGATTTCCGAATCCCGAAACATATAGGGTGTTGTGCCCGCCGAAAAAATTAGGTTGGTCACAATCATTACCTGCTCACCTTCTTCAATGTTTGCGGTAAAGTCTTCATAATTGGCGTTATAAATATACGCAAACATATAATCCGACAGAATGCCCACGGCCGGACCGTGCTTCATAATGCCTTTGGTATCAAACACAGAATAATACTCTCTTCCGCTTCGGAAGGTATATCCTTTTCCCACCAAAATCGTAATACAGGTAGCCAGTAAAAGAAGCATAATCCATTTCCCTGCTTTTTTATACGTCTGCTTCTCCCACGCCATTACGATAACCAAAACACTTAAAATAATACCAAGCACGCCATGAGGCAATGCATTGTACATTTTCAGGTCGCTGATATAAACAACCGCAACAAAAGAAACCACCATTCCGATCAAACCTGCAATCAGAAGTTTTCTTTTATGGTCAGCGTCCTTCCACACCAAAGCCGCAGCAAGACAAATTACCACAACATGGATATGGGGGAATTCAAATCCTTTTCTAAGGATCACCCAATAAACAATCTGAATCGCTTCCGATACACAAACAGCTATGGTAAGAAATTGCAATTTTGCTATTTTGTTATCTCTTTGGATTTGCGCCTTTTTTTCTTTTCTTTGGATAAAAAAATAAATCGCTCCCGAAATTGCACCGATGACAAGCAGGAAAATCATACCTCCCAATAGGTTCTCAACAATCCCGGCAAACTTTCCGTCCGTTGCGCCGGACACTTCGTGGGTTAAGTCAAAACTGAACACATTGCCCACATTTGTAATAAACTCATCCAAAGAAAGTTTGCGAAGAATGAACAGCAGCCACGCTGCACCGCTTGCCGCGCAGGTAGCGATGTAAATCATACAATCCCTAATTCTTTCTTTCCCCGAGGCAATCCAAATATAAATTACAAACACAGGAAACAGAAGCAGACACGAAGGATAAGACAATATTTCCAACGCCATACCCAGGCCGGATAACACTATCCACCATTTGCTTCCTTTTTTGCCTTCTGCCGGATTGCCCTTCGCCCAATAATATTCCAGCAGGGCAAATACCATAACAGCAAAGAACCAGACCTGCATGTTGGAAAACTCAGGAATCTGAATGTTCTTCGGCACAAAATTAAAATATGCAATCCCAAGCAGAAACGCATACTCCTTACGGGTAAAACGCTTAAAAATACGGTATCCCCACATTGCCAAAAGAGCCTGAATCACCGTGGTACAAACTCTTAAGAAAATGACTACCCCTGTGTAGGTTCCGGTAATCAAATGATAAAACCACATCAAACCGATGCACAGAAAGGCAGACGTCTGGTGGGGCTCCCACATTTCTTTAAAAAGCGCATCGCCCTGCAAATGACGATACGCCATAACAATCTGATATTCTTCATCTAATGTATAGTCAAAAAGATAATTTTCAAAGTAGCCAGAATGCTGGCGCAAATCAAAAATATCTTTATTGCTTTCCACTTTTTTTCCGTCATAATTCCTCACCGGCCCATTACGTTCCATTGATGAATGAAGTAACAGGCAATCATTTAGTCTCGGTTTTTAGCCTCGGATCTCTGCCAGATAATC
>JAZNLG010000002.1:0-2395 GCA_045578965.1 Lachnospiraceae bacterium
TATTCCGGCTTCTTCTATTACATCCGATGTTCTCATACGATAACATTCCAAAATGCTCTCTTTTAAAGTATCCCTTTTATAAGCAAATGTGATAAGATTTACTTTCTTATTCTGTGGTACGTGCAATACCTCTTCTCCAAAATGTACTTCTAATTTAGGTAACATAGTTCTTTCCTTTATTTATTACTTCTTCATTTTTATAAAAAAGCGAAAGTCCATCTGAACTTTCGCTTAATCTTCAACGGAGAAAGAGGGATTTGAACCCTCGCGCCGGTCGCCCGACCTACACCCTTAGCAGGGGCGCCTCTTCAGCCTCTTGAGTATTTCTCCTTAGCCTGAAACTACCTTACCAATATGTGTATGTTTCATGTGTTACGCCTTCCGACGCAAATGTTATTATACAAGGTGGTGTGCTTTTTGTCAACTGTTTTTATTGTGTCCAATTTTTAAGAAACTAGTCAACTCAAAAAGTTTATTGCGGAATAATCCACCCTTCATATTCTTCTTCGGTAATGAGTTCTAACGGTACGTACGCGTACAGTCTGCATGTATTGGTATCTGTCTTTTCTCCGGTACCTTTTTTTATGATCTCATATTCCATGGAAATGGTATTCCCGTCTATTACTACATCCTCTTTCCGACAATATTCATTGGTCTGATCTGTTGTAAAATACGTTACTAAAACAGCATTATCATCTTGATAATCCCAAAAATAATTTGTGTTATTTTCATATAATTTAACATCCTCAGCCATTGCCAAAAATGCTTCATATTCCTCTTCGCTTCTAATTAGATACTTGTTATCGCCGTAAACCTCATATAAACTTTCATCTGCCATATCATAGTTCACGCGCAATTTATATTCCTGGTACATCCTTACATCATTTACATCCGGATATATAATATTTTCCCATTCGTACCCGGCACAATATTCCTTGGGAACGGCTGCCATATGAAAAAAACCTAATTCAATACAAGGCTGAGGTTCCCCATCTTCCGGATATACGCTGTCATCGCTCATTAGGAATGCAATACCGTTTTCCGTTATTTTAACCTTATCCGCTTTTAAATCATAATCTCCGGAAACCTGCTGATATGCCAACAAATAATTATAATTCTCCAATGAATACATATCCTTCATCTTTAAAAATTCGGTCCATACATCCACAGGGTACCACTCTGCATACTCCTCATTTATAGGGCGATCCAGATAAAAAAATTCCGTAGCAAGTTCTAATTGCTCTTCTGTTTCAATTACACAATTATGATTTCTCAAGGGCTCATATATAGAATTACACGCGCAGTCAAAACTAACAATATATATTTCTTCGTTTGTATATATTGTTCCTTCTTCCTCTGCAATTTCTTCCGCATCGGCATTGTTACAGCCCACGAAAGTCAAAAACAGCGATATCATAATTAAAAACAGCAAAGCATTCTTTTTCATTACGCATTCCTCAACGCTGCTACCGCATCACTAATCTTCTTCGCAACCTCGGGCTGATTCATAGTATACAGATGTACACCGTCCACACCCTGACTCATCAAATCCACAACCTGATCGATTGCGTAAGCAATCCCCGCGTCTCTTAACGCTTCCGGAGAATGTTCGAAACGATTCATCATTTTCACAAATTTAGCAGGAAGGCTTGCACCGCAGGTGGTAACCATACGCTCAATCTGCGCTTTGTTGACTACTGGCATAATTCCGGCCTCGATAGGCACATTAATGCCCGCAAGTCTGGCCTTTTCCTGAAATTCATAGAACATATTATTGTCAAAAAACAACTGGGAAACCAGATGCTCTGCGCCGGCTTCTACCTTTCTCTTTAAGTTTAAAATATCATCCACCATATTATCGGATTCGGGATGACCTTCCGGATAACACGCACCGGATACATGGAAATCACCGCGTTCCTTAATATAAGTCACCAATTCGTTGGCATGCATAAAATCAGTCTGTCTGGGTAAATCCGGAACAATATCGCCACGAAGCGCTAAAATGTTCTCAATTTTATACTCTTGAATCATCTTCAGAACCTCTTCTACCGACTCTTTGCTGGAATTTACACAGGTCAAATGCATCATGGCAGGTATATGGTACTGCTCCTGAATCGCCTTACAAATATCCGCTGTCAGCACGCTGGCTCCGCCACCGCCGGCACCATAAGTCACACTGATAAAATCAGGCTTACACTCCGACAAAGCGCCCAACTTTGAATATATGCTGTCAATGGAACTGGTTTTCTTCGGCGGAAATACCTCAAAAGAAAATACTGTTTTTTTCTGTTCAAAAATCTCCGAAATTTTCATTCATTTTACTCCTTTTACAATCGATACCACTGCATTTCCCACTTTTACAATAAATCTGCAATTTCAAACGACTGTGCCCCTG
>JAZNLG010000003.1:0-21236 GCA_045578965.1 Lachnospiraceae bacterium
AGAGGAACCTTCCGGGTGCCGCGAGGCAACCTGAGCCCAGCTAACTGCCCGGGTAACGTGTAGCGGTGTCAACCGATATGATACATACATTTTTTATGGCCGTATATAAAAAACGTGAAATGAATTTGAATGAAGGAGTGCGAAAGTTGAAACCTTTTCGTGCTCTTTTCTGTTTTATAGACAGAATGCTTTATTCTTTACAGTTGAAAATCAATCGGTTATACTTGTAGATAAGTGAGGAGATTGATATGCAACAGAATTTTGATGGTGAAGTTTTATATTATACATTTCCGGAGTTTGAGAAGTTCGATGAGATTGTGCATGCCTTTTCATCCAGAGAAGGCGGCGTCAGCGGAGGTTTTTACCGTACTATGAATCTGGGAATTAATACCGATGATTCTATGGAGAATGTGAAGGAGAATTATCAGATTTTCTTCGATACATTGGGATTGGATTTAAATAAAATTGTTCTCGGACAGTTAACGCATGAAGCTAATATTCGAAATGTAACTGCCGAGGATGCGGGGTGCGGATTATTAAAACCTTTTACCTATGAGAGAATTGACGGTTTGCTCACGAATGTGCCCGGACTGGTTTTGACGGCAACGTTTGCGGATTGCGTTCCGGTATATTTTTATGACCCGGTAAAAAAAGTAGTGGGTATGGCGCATTCCGGCTGGCGGGGGACCGTAAAAGAGATTGCCGGTAAAATGGTGGAACGTATGGTATCCGATTACGGTTGTGATGTAAAAGATATTATAGCCGGTATTGGTCCGTCCATCGGTATGTGTTGTTTTGAGGTGGATGAAGATGTATTTTATGATTTTACGGATTTGGTTTACTTGGGCGACGGCTGGTATTATGAGAAGGATAACGGGCATTATGACATTGATTTATGGCGCGTAATCTGGTGTACCCTGACAAACAGGGGGATTTTACCGGAGAACATTACAATATCCGGAATCTGTACCTGTTGTAACCGAAATGTGTTGTTTTCGCACCGCGCAACCAAGGGACGTCGCGGAACCATGGCGGGTGTGATATCCATAAAAGAAACGTGATTTACAAAAGAAGCCGATTGATTCGGCAGAGGGAGGGCCTATGATGCTCTATTGTGTAAAGTGTGGGGATCCGATTGAAAAAGATGAATTGATATGCGACAAGTGCGGATATCATTTTACGATTGTGGAAGGAAGTCCGGCTAAGGTTTATATGAACCAGGTGCCGGGAAATATGCCTGGGCAGGGAAGACCGGCTCAAGGACAACCAATGCAGGGGCAGTTTAGAGGTCAGAACGGTAATGACAGATTTATGCGTCCGCAAGACAGACCCGGACAAATGCAGGGTCAGTATATGGGACGTCCGGTGCAAGGACAGCCAATACAACCTCAGGGGCGTCCGGTGCAGGGACAACCGATACAACCGCAGAGTCAGTCTATGCAAGGACGTCCGGTAGCACCTCAGGGACGTACAATGCAAGGTAGGCCAATGCCGTCACAAGGACAGCAACCAATGATGCGTCCGGTCAACACGGTAAAACCGAAAAAGAAGAAAAAAGGCTGGCTGATTGCGTTGGGAATTACCGGTGGCGGTATGCTTGCGCTGGCCATGTGTGCAGTTTTGCTTGTGACACTCTTTTGGGTGGCCGGAATATTATTGCAAGAGGAAGATGAAATTATTGTAAATAATTATGCAAATACGGAAGAAAACGATGTACAGACCGAAACTCCGGTAGTACATGACAATTCTAACGTTGAAATTGTTCCGGAAGATGATTATGTGGCAAGTGCCATTCGTGAACCTTTTGTAACCTTAAAAGGTGATAATCAGGATACGGTTACCGTTATGATCTATATGAACGGTTCAAACCTGGAAAGTGACCACGGAATGGCATCGGATGATATTCGTGAAATCTTGAAAGCGACCTTGTCGGAGAATGTAAATGTTGTAATTCAGACCGGAGGAACCAAAAGGTGGAAAACCAAGGCCATTGCTTCGGATCATTCCCAGCGTTTTTTGGTGGAAAACGGTGCACTTACATTGGTTGACGATAGCCTGGGACAGTTAGATATTACGGATCCGCAGACGCTGGAAGATTTTATCGTGTTCTGTGATACGTATTATCCGGCGGATCGTAATATGTTAATTATGTGGAATCACGGAAGCGGAGCGGTATATGGTTTCGGATATGATGAAAATGTAGATGATTATACTGCGGCTCTGACGTTAGACGAAATGCAGGATGCAATTCGTAATTCCGGCGTAAAATTTGAGATGATTGGATTTGATGCCTGCCTGATGGGTGGTCTGGAAACTGCATGTGCATTTTATGATACAGCGGATTATCTGATCGCTTCGGAGGATTTTGAGTCCGGTCGAGGTTGGGAATACCAGAACTGGCTGACTGTACTGGGTATGGATTCTTCGACACCTATGGAACAGGTGGGTAAGGTTATTATAGATGATTTTGTAAAAGAGTCGCAACAGACGGGAGCGGACGGAATACTCGCATTAATTAATTTGCGATATACAAGATTGCTTTTCCAGGCATGGATTGATTTTGCTTATTCTGCTCATGATGATTTGCTGGAATGTAACTATAGTATGGAAATGTCCCGCAGTGACAGAGCATCCCTTTGGTTTGCAACACCATTGGAACGAATTATGCGTGATCCTTGGGAGAATCTGTTTGATAGCAATGAAAATACTTTAAAAGAGTATAATTATGCCGTGGATTTAATGGCATTGGCGGCTACGTTAAGTACGGAAGAAGCAGAAGCCCTGAAGGCGGCGCTTGGTATGGCATTGGTTTATTCCAGTGCAACGGCGGGAGATGCAGAAATGACAGGTTTGTCCGTTACGTTGCCCTATAATTCAGAATATTTTTACAATGATATGGAAGAAATCTACACCAACTGCGGTTTTGACGATGAGTATATTGCTTTCTTAGAATCCTTTGTAGATGCCGAGGTTCAGGACAACTATGACTGGGGACAGTCAGAGTGGGGCGGCTGGGAAACCTACGAAGAAGAGGAAGAAGAGTACAACTGGGAAGACTGGGACCAGTGGGAAGAATATCAGCAGAACGACTTCGGTTGGGACGAATACGATTATACTTCGGACTGGGAAGACTGGTATTAAACTTATTGACAGAGAATATTAAAAAAGGCGTTTACATGTTAAAGTGTAAGCGCCTTGTTTTTATGTGTATATTAAGAGTTAACGGACATTTCAAGAGGAAGGTGCACCGTAAAAGTACTTCCCTTGCCGTAAGTACTTTTTACAAAAATTTTACCGCCCATTACTTCTACAATTTGCTTGGTAAGAGGAAGACCCAATCCGTTGCCCGGAGTGGCGTGGGAAGTATCGCCCTGATAAAATTTATCAAAAATCTGTGACATAGTCTCCTCTGTCATTCCGGTGCCTGTATCTTCGATGGAGACGTGAATGTGGTCAACGGTTCTTTTACATTTTATATTTAAGAAACCATTGGTCTTCGAGAACTTTATGGCATTGGATATCAGGTTTTTCCATACGTGGGATAAAATTTCTGCATTCTGGTGAATTGTTATTTCATCCAAATCCAAGTCGAGATTGAGATTTTTGGCGGACCATTGTTCTTCAAAAAGAATCAGACAGTTACGTAACTGCTCATCCAAAGAAAAGTTAGTTTTATCTGTTACAATTCCCTGATGCTCTAACTTGGTAAGAAGAAGTACATTGGAAGACATATTAGCCAACTGTTCGGATTCATCCATAATAATTTTGGCAAATTCATGCTCCTGTTCCGGCGTTAAGTTTCCCTGATATAATTGTCTGGCAAAACCGCGAATGGAAATGATGGGAGTTTTGAATTCATGGGAAAAGTTATGAATAAAGTCATTTCGGAACATTTCCGTGCTTTTTAATTCTTCTGCCATATTATTAAAGCCGTCTACTAAGGTACCAAGTTCACTGCTTTGGTTAAATGGATTCAGCACGTTATCCACCTTGATATTAAAATTACCGGCTGCAATTTCGTTTGTGGCAGCGGTCAATTCTTTCAGCGGTTTTAGGATGTTTTTATTTAAAACAATTGAAAAAACACCACTGGTTACATAACTGATACCCAAAGCAATCAAGGTGATTTTGACCGGGCCTAAATCCCAGGTTGTTTTTAAGTCTGTTACATAAATGATGGTTAAGAAAATACCGGAAAGAAGACTGGATACACTTAAGGCAAACAGCATAAAGAAGGTAAGTCTTGTGGAAATACTTCGGATAAAACGTTCCGGTATCAGTTTTAAGATTAATTTACGCATACGAAACTCCTGTTTAAATATCCTTGCGGATTGCCTTGTATCCCAAACCGCGTACGGTTATGATTTCAAAATCCGGATTGTCTTTAAAACGTTCGCGAAGGCGGTTAATATGTACATCCACGGTTCGTTCTTCGCTTTGCGAATCCGCATCCCAGAATTCTTCCATCAACTGGTTTCGGGTAAATGTTTTGTTGGGAAAGGATAATAACTTAAATAAAAGTTGAAATTCTTTTTTGGGAAGGGTCAGTTCGTCCTTTTTATAATGAAAACTAAAAGAATCATATACCAGTTTGCTGTCACCGATAATCAACTCCCGGTCTGCAGCAATCTGGGCACGGCGTAATAAGGCCTGAATGCGGAGTAACATTTCAAATTCATCCACGGGTTTGGTCATATAGTCATCGGTTCCGGTAAGGAAGCCTTTGTGAATGTCGTCGGGAGAGTCCTTGGCAGTTACCATGAGAATTGGAATCTGACTGCCGCTTTCTCTTAAAATTCTGGTGAATTCATAACCATCAATTTTGGGCATCATAATATCCAAAAGAATTAAGTCAACATGTTTTTTGTCCAGTACATCTAAGGCGTCTTCTCCGTCTTTTGCCCAAAGGGTATTGTAGCCGTTCTGTGTAAGAACCACTTCCATTAAGCGTGCCGTGTTTCTGTTATCTTCCGCAATCAGAATTGTGAACATATAATTATCCTCTCTGAATGATAATAATTCATACATACAGTAAATATTGATTTGTAAAAGCATATAGTATGATTTTACAAAATACACTAAATTAAGAATAGCCGAAAATGAGTAGAAATACAAGAAAGAACCGCAGATTTTACCATAGTAAAGAAGCAATAAATAAAAGTAGTTTTAAATTAAAAGTTTAAATTAAGTTAATAATTCAATGTTAAGATGATACTCGATATCGTGAAAAAATAGGAGAAAACGGTCGAAATGCAGAAGGTAAAATCATTTTTTATAAAGATCTATTGTTGGATTTGTAAACTTCTTATTGTAGCCGGAATGCGCATTGTATTTCGTCCTAAGATAAGATATACCAATAAGGCGGCGCTAAAAGCGTATCGTCGCAAGCCGGCAATTTTTATTGTGAATCATACAACTTTATATGACGGTATTGTAATGTTTTCCGTTTTGAATAAGTACAAGGCTAATATTCTTATTGCCAAGGACTGGTATGAGAAAGAGGCTTTTAAAACTATTTTGGAAGGAAACCGTTGTATTCCGTTGGACAGAAACGGATTGGATACCAATTGGTTGCGTGCCAGTGTAAAAGCGGTGAAGAAAGGTGAGTCCATCTGTATTTTCCCGGAAGGACATCGATCCAAAATCGATACGCTTGATACATTCAAATCAGGATTTACTTTATTATCCCAAATGACAGGCGCGCCGATTATTCCGGTTTATTTATCGGGAGAGTACAGCAAGTTTATCGGTAAGAGAAAGCAGATTCTGTTTGGAGAACCGATGACGATGATGTCTACAGAGAATGGTATGGCAGCGGATTATTTGGAGGCAGAGAGCGAACGATTTCGTCAACATATGCTTGGTATGGAAAAGCAGAGCGAGAGAGTGTTTGGTAAGAAACGTGCCGCTAAGGCTGAAGTACAGCATACATAAATAAAACAGCAAACAAGATTTTACGAATAAGAAAGGAGAGTCGCAAAGACGCGACGGAAACGAAAATGTTTGAAGAAAAGAGATGGCAGTATTTTCCCGGAAGAGTATCCGAGGAAGACAGAGAAAGATTGGCTTATATGCCCACAATCTGTGATTTGTTAGAAAAAATCAAGAAGGATTACGGCGAGTTGGAAGCGGTTGGTAATGATGAAGTAAAATATACATACAACGAACTTTACAGCCGTGTAGCAAGAAGAAGAGACTATCTCTATAATCTCGGATTATCAGAGGGTGCTAAGGTTGCGGTAATGTCACGTAACAGTATTGATTCCATGGAATGGTTCCTTGCCATTACTTCAGCAGGTTACGTTATGATTATGCTTCCTGTTCAGTTAAATGAACAGGCTCTTGCCGGATGTACTATGAAATTCGGTATCGAAGCATTGTTTATTTCTGATGAATTTGCACCTTTGGCAGCAGGCTTAAATACCAAGGTAAATCCTATTACCGCTATTTCGGAAAACGAAGCTCCTATGGGCAAGAATATTGTAAAAGAAACCATTGCAGCAATTTATTTTACAGGCGGCACGACAGGTGCGCCTAAGGGTGTTGTAACCAATCACGGTGCCCTGATGCGTGGTGCACAGAACGGATGCTGGAGAGATAACCGTGTGTTCCATCACAGATATATCGCATTTTTACCTTTATCACACATCTACGGTTCTGTGGCAGGCTTTTTAACAGGTCTTTACACAGGTTCTTATATCTATGTAAATCCTGATATGAAGAAATCCGTAGGTATGATTCCTTTTGTAAAACCTACCTGCCTTGTAGTAGTACCCGGTTTGGCAGAAATTATCTTAGGTCTTGCAAGCGTAAAGGGCAAAGAGTTTATCGGCAGCGTGGAAGAAATGTTAGTTGGTGCGGCTCCCGTACCTCCCCGTATGATGAAAGCATTCCAGGATATGGGTATTCAGATCCTCGCGGGTTACGGTATGACAGAAGGTGCAAACCTTTCCAGCGCAAACTATAATGTAGATCAGAAACCTCATTCCATGGGTATGATTTATCCTGATCAGGAATACAAGATTGTAGACGGCGAACTTTGGGTAAAAGGTGACAACGTAATGGTTGGCTACTATAACGATCCCGAAGCGACTGCGGCAGTTTTGGAAGATGGATGGTTAAAGACCGGAGACCTTGTAGATGTGGATGAAGAAGGATTTATCACTATTGTCGGTCGTATCAAAAACTTAATTATTTTATCCAACGGAGAGAATATTTCGCCGGAAGAAATTGAAGAAGTATACTACAAAGAAAACTTTGTAAAAGATTGTCTCATCAAAGAAGACACCATGAATGGTGATCCGGTTATCGCTATTGAGATTTTACCTTACGGACCTGAAGTGGATGGCTTAAGCCCTGAAGAAATTCAGAAAAAGGCAGAGGATGTTGTTGCCAAAGTAAATGCAACCATGCCTACCTTCAAGCGTGTAACCAAGGTAATGGTTCGTACGGAAGATTTTAAGCGTACCGGTGCAATGAAGATTGACCGTAAAGCACATATCTAGTAAAATGTTCAGGGAATGTTCATAATCGGACATTCCCTGCATACAGTTATAACAGGAATGATTCCAAGACTGTTTTAAGACAACCGATGTATAAAGAAAAGAGGACAAAAGAATGATTTTTGATAAGTTGATTGCAATTTTACAGAGAGTAAAACCCAATGTAGACATTTCTACCGTGACAATGGATTCACGTTTGATTACAGATATTGGAATTGATTCCCTGTCTATGATGCTTCTTGCAATTTCTGTTGAAGATGAATTTAATATTGAATTCGGTGATAATACCAACTTCAATACAGTTCAGGAGTTGTGCGATTATATCGAGAAGGCGCAGAAATAATATAGGAAATAAGAACTATATAAACTTGTCGAAAAAGCACGAATATTGTGTTATAATATACAAAATATTAAGGGGGCTTTCCGGGCTCCCTTTCTGTGTGAGGACTATATCGTGAAGAGCGGATTGATATTAGAAGGCGGCGGAATGCGTGGTATGTTCACGGCCGGCGTACTTGATTGTTTTATGGAAGAAGGCATCGTGTTTGATTATGTAATCGGAAGTTCATCCGGTGTTTGCAATGCCATGAATTATGTATCAGGTCAAATTGGGCGTTCCAAAAATATGATGTTGTTGCCCAAGAAAGAGAGTTATGCAGGTGTTAAAGAATTGCTTTTGCATGGCTCTTTTCTGAATTTAAAAAAATTGTTTCGTGTGTTGCCGTATGAGAAGAAGACACGGTTTGATTTTGATACCTATTTTACAAGTTCCATCGAGAATGAATTTGTGGTATCCAATTGTTATACGGGCAAACCGGAATACTTAAGCGAAGAGAAAGATGAGGATCGTCTGGCGACCATAGCCACGGCATCCTGCTCGCTTCCTCTTGTTGGAAGACCGGTGAAAACCGAAGGAAAATGTTATATGGACGGTAGTATGACGGACCCTATTCCTGTAGTACATACGTTGGAAAAAGGGTGTGATAAAATCATACTGATTTCTACCAAAGGAGAAGGGATGGATCCCAGTGATTTGAGTAAGTATAACTGGGCAATGCGAATTCTTTACGGTAAAAAAGTGAAACCGTTTCTTGCGGCAATGAAGAATCGATTGGATTTGTACTACAAGCAGTGGGATATGATTTACGATTTGGAAAAGCAGGGGACGTTGTTTTTGATTCAGCCTCAGGGTGATGTAGCTATCAGCCATTTGGAGACGGACCCGATAAAATTAGAGAAAATGTATGACAGCGGTTATGCTTATGGCAAAACCTTGTTGAAAGAAGTAAAACAATTCCTTGCGAAATAAAAGAAAGAGGACCGACATGGACGGTAAAAAGATTATAAATGTTGGTGTGGACATTGGATCCACCACAGCCAAAATTGTAATAACGGAAGGCGATAAAATTTTATATCGTAAGTACGAGAGACATTACTCTCAGGTACGTTCCAAAACGCTGGAACTTTTAAAAGAATGCAAAGAATATTTGGAGAATGCAGAGATTAAAATTGCTATTTCCGGTTCTGCGGGTCTTGGTATGGCAGAGGCAGCAGGTCTGACTTTTGTACAGGAAGTGTATGCAACTTATGCCTTGGTACAGTTAAAAGAACCGGATACGGATGTAGTCATTGAATTGGGTGGCGAGGATGCCAAGATTATCTTTTTAAAAGGTGGCGTGGACGAGCGAATGAACGGAACCTGTGCCGGCGGTACAGGTGCTTTTATTGACCAGATGGCAACCCTTCTGGATGTGACTCCGGATGAGTTGGACGAGATGAGTCTGAAATGCCAAAAGGAATACCCCATTGCGTCCCGTTGCGGTGTATTTGCCAAGACAGATATTCAGCCGCTGATTAATCAGGGTGTGTCCAAAAACGATATTGCGGCAAGTATCTATGCGGCGGTGGTGAACCAGACCATTACCGGACTTGCGCAAGGTCGTAAAATCGAAGGCAAGGTAATGTTTTTGGGTGGTCCCTTGTTTTATAATCAGGGACTTCGTAAGAGTTTTAAGCAGACCTTAAAGTTGTCGGATGAGAATGCAATTTTCCCTGAATATGCTTTGTATTCCGTATCTATGGGAGCGGCATTGTTTGCGTCCGGTGCGGAGAAGACACTGTCTTATGAAGAATTGATTCAGGCAATGGAATCTACATTATCTGAGCAGAGACAGGTGGCAAGTATGCCTGCGTTGTTTGATAATGAGGAAGAATTAAAAGAATTTTATGAACGTCATGATGCCGAAACCGTGGCTTATCAGGACGTGAATACATATACCGGTAAGGCTTACCTTGGAATTGACTGCGGTTCCACTACCACCAAACTTGCTTTGGTGAGCGAGGACAAAGAATTGCTTTGGTCTTATTACAATTCCAACAAAGGAAATCCGGTGGATGTTGTAAAAGAGCAGTTGGAAGTAGTGTCTGAGTTGTGCGGTAATCGCATTACCATTGCCGGAAGTGCGGTAACCGGTTATGGTGAACAGTTAATCCGTAATGCGTTTCATATTGATAAAGGTATTGTGGAAACTATGGCGCATTTTATGGCGGCGAAACACTTCTGTAATGAGGTGGATTTTATTCTGGACATCGGCGGACAGGATATCAAATGTATTAAAATCAAAAACGATGCTGTTGACAGCATTATGTTGAATGAAGCATGTTCATCCGGCTGCGGTTCTTTTATCGAGACTTTTGCCAAATCTTTGGGTTATAAGACGCCGGATTTTGCGAAGTTAGGGTTAAAAGGTGATGCACCGGTAGACTTGGGTTCCAGATGTACTGTTTTTATGAATTCATCCATTAAACAGGCACAGAAGGATGGCGTAAGCATTGAAAATATCTCAGCCGGTATTTCGGTCAGTGTTATTAAGAATGCAATTTATAAGGTAATCCGTGCAAATTCTCCCAGAGAATTGGGTGACCATATTGTGGTGCAGGGAGGAACCTTTTTAAACGATGCTGTATTGCGTGCTTTTGAGAAAGAAATCGGTCATGCGGTAATCAGACCGGCCATTGCCGGAATTATGGGCGCGTATGGTGCGGCGCTTTATGCAAAGCAGAGTAATATCGGGAAATCAACCACTATGCTTGGCGAGGCGTTGAAAACGTTTACCCATACATCCAAGGCAGTGCAGTGCCAGGGGTGTACCAATCACTGTTCGCTGACTATTAATACATTCTCGGATGGCGGAAAATATATATCCGGTAACCGATGCGAACGTATGGGCAACAACAGCAAGAATATTACCCATGATATGAATATGTACGAATTTAAGCGTAATCGTCTGGCTGCCATAAAGGAGTATCCGGATCGTAAAATTACCATTGGTTTGCCACTGCAGCTTGGTATGTATGATTTGGCACCGCTATGGTATGGTATTTTTACGGAACTCGGATTTAATGTAAAATTCTCCGGTTTTTCGAGCCGTGACTTATATTTGCGTGGACAGGACAGCATTCCTTCCGATACGGTTTGTTATCCTGCAAAATTGATGCACGGTCATATCCATAAATTAATTGATGAGAAGGTTGATGCAATTTTTGCACCCTGTATGACATACAATGTCAAAGAAGAGGGTGGAGACAACCATTATAATTGTGCAGTGGTTGCCTACTATCCGGAACTTTTAAAAGATAACATGGATGAATTAAAAGAAATAAAATTTTTACAGCCTTTCTTGCACATCAAGGAAGAGAAGGAATTTGTCCGTGAATTAAAAATGTACATCCCGAAAGAGTTTGGCACTTTTAGCACCGGGGAATTGCGCAAAGCAGTTCGTGCCGGTTGGGATTTATACTATCGTTTTCAGGAAGAGAATCACAAGGAAGCTGACCGTATTATTAAAAAGGCCCGGGAGGAAGGTAAGAGAATTATGGTGCTTGCCGGACGACCTTATCATATTGACCCGGAAATCGGACACGGTATTGACCTTTTGGCAGAGTCCCTTGGTTTTGCGGTGGTTTCCGAGGATGGTATCAGCCACCTGACTACGATGCCCCGTGTGGCAGTATTAAATCAGTGGACCTTCCATTCCAGAATGTATGCAGCAGCGAAGTATGTGACACAGCAACCGGATATGGAATTGGTGCAACTGGTATCTTTCGGCTGTGGAATCGATGCCATTACTACCGATGAAATGCGCAGTATTTTGGAGCGTAAGAATAAAATTTATACTCAGATTAAAATTGATGAAATCAATAATTTAAGTGCAGTCAACATTCGTTTGAGAAGTTTGATGGGAGCGCTTGAAATGCGAGAGAATAAGCAGTAAAGATCTTTTGCAAAGAGTATGAATATATCATTGGTTCGAGTGTTATTAAAGCGGACCGGTGAAATGGAGATTGTATAAATGGAAACAAACAATAATGTTGCAAAAATGAATGAACCCGGCATATCCGTGTGGTCGGAGGAAGATGATAAAATCACTCGCGTGGAGTTTACGGAGGCGATGAAGAAGGATTATAAAATTCTTCTTCCTACCATGTTGCCACGCCACTTAAAAATGATTGCCTCTCTTCTGAAGGTATACGGCTATGATGCGGAAATGCTGGAAAATACCGGACAGAATGTAATTGATACCGGTCTTATGTATGTACATAATGATACCTGCTATCCGGCAACCTTGGTGGTGGGTCAGTTTGTAGATGCCTTAAACAGCGGTAAATATGATTTGAATAAAACGGCACTTTTATTTACCCAGACCGGTGGCGGATGTCGAGCATCCAATTACATTTCACTGATGCGTAAGGCACTGAAAAAAGCCGGCTATGGTCACATTCCGGTTATTTCATTAAACTTTGTCGGCCTTGAAAAAAACTCCGGTTTTAAACTGACGATTCCAATGATTCTGCGTATGCTCTATGCCATTGTGTACGGCGATGTGATTATGTGTGTATGCAACCAGGCAAAAGCCTATGAAGTGAACAAAGGCGATAGTGAGAAACTGGCGGATGAATGGACGGCTAAGTTGGTAGCCCAGTTGGCAGAAAAGAATATTACATACAAAAAGGTGAAAAGGACCATTCGTGAAATGGTTAGAGAGTTTGAAGCCATTCCCAGAACCGGTGAGAAGAAAGAGAAAGTTGGTATTGTCGGCGAAATTTACGTGAAGTTTTCGCCCCTTGCAAACCGTTACCTGGAGGATTATCTTTTACAGGAAGGCGCAGAGCCTACTATGGCCGGTCTGGTGGATTTTGCCATGTTTTACGTATACGGACGTATGGAAGAGTATAAAATGTACCGCATTCATAAGAAGTCGGTACATGCTTTCCGAATTGCATACAAGCTGATGGAAGGTATTCAGAATGACATTATTAAAATTATCAAAGAAGAAAGTCATTTTGATCCGCCTACTGAGTTTAAGAAAACCGTAGAACTGGCCAGAGAATATATCAGCCTCGGCGTAAAAATGGGCGAGGGCTGGCTTCTGGTTGCGGAAATGGTGGAGCACATTCACCGCGGCACCAAGAGTATTGTGTGTACTCAGCCGTTTGGTTGTCTGCCGAATCATATCGTGGGCAAGGGTGTCACGAAGGTGATTAAGGAAAAGAACCCCAATGTAAACATTGTGGCAATCGATTATGATGCCAGTGCCAGTGAAATCAATCAGCAGAACCGCTTAAAACTTCTGCTTGCGAATGCAGAAAACGGTAGATTAAAAATATAAAAAAAGAAGTCCCTCATAGTTTGCAACGGCAAATTATGAGGGATTTTTGCATATTTTGTCTATAAATTTTGCTTACGAAAAAATTTTTAATTTGTTAAAATAGGAATAGAGAACAGTTGCATATAACCGATAAAAGCATGTTAAAACAAAAGAAAGGAGAAACTTATGTTTGAAGTAGGAGATTATGTGGTTTATGACAGTTATGGTGTGTATCAGGTGAGTAAAGTAGGAAATTTGAACATAAGTGGTATTCCAAAAGATAAAATATATTATACTCTGGTTTCGCCCTATGTAAAAGATGCTACAATTTATTCGGCGGTGGACAATCCCAAAGTCATTATGCGTGCGGTAATGGATAAAAAAGAAGCGATGGATCTGATTGCGGAAATGAAGGATATGGAACTTCTGGAAATCAAGGAAGAGAAGAAACGTAATGATGTTTTTGATGAGGCGTTGAATACTTATGACTGCAAGGAACTGGTAAAAATCATCAAGACTTTATATATACGTGAAGAACGTAAAAATGCAGAAGGAAAGAAGAGTACCGCCAGCGATAGTAAATACTTAAAAATTGCGGAAGACCGTTTGTACGGAGAAATGGCAATTGCGTTGGATATGGATCGCGCAGAAGTTAAAGAATTTGTAGAAAAGAAAGTAGCGGAATATATTGAACAGGAATAAAAAAGGGAGCTTATGCTCCCTTTTACAATTTCTATAATACTTCTTCGATAAAAATAGTACGTTCCTTGCCCAGGTCAATAATCTTACTCTCGGTTATGGGTCTGTTGAAACGATTGTAATGTACTTTTACTATAGGGCGTCCGCCTTCGTTTTTACGGATGTTGGCTACGATTCCGACTTCGCCGGTAGATAAACGAACCAGTGCGCCTAACGGATATACCGGAATTGTGGTGGTAAAACATTTTACTACTTCATAATCAAAGAAAATTCCGCTGCCGCCATATATTTCTTCGATGGCAACATATGGTTTGTCGTTTTTGTATGCAATGTGTGAGGCATAATGGGCACATACTGCAACGATACGAGCGGACAGAGGGATTTCTTTCTCCTTTAATTTGCGGGGATAACCGCTGCCGTTCCATTTTTCGTGATGGCACTGAATGCATTCTGCTGCGTCCCTGTCGATATTATTTTGCACTGCGAAATGATATCCGTAGGTAGGATGTTCCATATACAGTGCAAGTTGTTGGCCGTCAAAAACTTCCTGCCCAATCAGTGTAGGCATTTCACATAAGCCGATGTCGCTTAAAAGCGCGCCGGTCATACATTTTAAGATTTGGTCAAGACTCATCCCCATTCTTGCAGCAACCAAACCGGAAAGAACACAGGTCATAATACTATATTGATATAACCCGGCATTATCGGTGATTTTTTGCTGTAAAAGGAATGAGAGAATATCTTCATTTGTGGATAATTTGACAGCTAATTTCTCATTGCGTCTTGCCAATTCGCAGATTTCGTCACTTAAGTTGGCTTCCGGCTGATTCGGGCATAATGCTCTGGAATAGTGTAAAAAGTCGGCCACAAAAGCCTCGGCAATTTTGTCCACTGGGGCAATATATACAGTATTTCTGTCTAAAATGTGCACGGAAGGAATTTGTAATTCCCTCATACGGGCAATATTTTTAAGACTTAAGGCAACGCCGGCGTTTAAAAGACACTTGTCCGAGCCGGGCATCATAACCGGTTTCTCAAGAATCATACCGGCTTTTACTTCTGAAATAGATAATAGCATTGATGAATCCTCCCTCAATTAATACCCCTATATATGAGTATAAGATTTGGTAAAGATTTTTGCAACTATTCTTGTAGAAAAAATAATTGTTTTATTTTGATGAGGGTATATTTTTTATCTTTTTACAGATAAAAGCCAAAGAGCGTTGCATTTGAGCAATATTTCTTTCTGAGAAATAAAAATGCGTGGCACCTTCCAGCATAGTTACCTTAATGTGCGGATTGCCTTTGAGATACTTGTAAGACCGCAAAGATACCAATTCGTCCCGTTGGGATAAAAAGACACGGCAGGGTATTTTTACATCCGAAATGCACTGGCGGGTTTTGGCGATTTCGCGGAATAATTCCATATAACGGGGAATCCAGCCTAAATAGAGCCAGAGTCTTTTGTCCGGATGAATGCTGAAAGCATCTTTTTGTGCAAGAGCAATGCTGTTATTGGCAGGGATGCAATCCCAGATTATTTGCAGGGAATTGCCAACGCATACCGGTCGCAGAAAAGGCACCAATGGTACATCCATTAAAAAGAGTGCTTTTATGCGGGGATTCTGATTAGCCGCGGCTTGTAGGGCGAACAATGCGCCCATAGAATGAGCCATAATAATGATTTTGCTATATCGTACGCTTAAGTAGGTCAATGTGCGTTGTACCTGACCTTTCCATTTGAGCATGGAACTGTCGGAAAAATCCTGTACTTTCTTGCCGTGACCGTCTAGTAAAATATTAAAAACAGACCATTCTGCGGGGATTTGTGAAAGCAACGGATTAAACTGTTCCGGAGTGCCAAGGATACCGTGAATGCAAAGCACCACACTATTGCTGCCGGGAATTTCGCGAATATATTCTTTATGAGCCATACAAACACTCCTTTCATGGAAAGAAATTTTTTTTATATTGTAGCATATTGAGGAAAAACTGAAAATATTGTCAGGATAAAAAGTGTATAAATAATATAAAAGCAACAGAAATATAAATTATTAAAAAAGTATAAATTTTTTTGCTTTTTTCGACGGAAAAACCGCGTAAAACTGTTGACAGAAAGTTCACATGTTAGTATAATCAAAATGTATTATGTGTAGTTACATAAGCAGTAAACATTTTATTTTAAGAGAGGAGTTTATTGAAAATGACTGGAAAAACAGCTAAAATCGTAAGCTACATCACATGGATTGGTACTTTAATCGTGTTCCTCGTTGGTGCACACAAGGATGACGAAGGCGTTAAGCAGCACTTAAATCAGGGTCTTATCTGTGCAATCGCTTCTATCATTCCCCTTGGTATTACTCAGCTTGCAGCTTTAATTTTTGCAATCATGGGTATCGTTAAGGCTTGCCAGGATGATGATACACCGTTACCTTTAATCGGTACATGGACACTTATTAAATAATTTAAGTAAAACAATGAAAGAGACGTTGGGATTCCGACGTCTCTTTTTTATGTGTCTGCGAAATTATTAATTTATGAAAGACAGTTTTTGGGAAATAATACGGTGATAGTAGTTCCTTTTTCTAATTCGCTGTCGATTTGAATTTGTGCATTCATCTGTTCCGCAATGTGTTTTACAATTGCAAGGCCTAAACCGGTACCGCCGGTTTGCTTGGAGCGACTTTTGTCTACGCGGTAAAAACGTTCAAAAATGCGATTGAGATTCTCTTCTGAGATGCCAATGCCCGTATCACTTACCATAAAAATAATGTATTCGTTATTTTCGCTAATGGATACTTCTACTTTGCCATCCGGCTTATTATAGCGAATACCGTTATCGCATAGATTATAAATCATTTCTTCCAACATTTGTCGGTTGGCCTGCACTGTTAGATGCGGACCGATTAAATCTAAGGTTACGCTATGTTTTTCAGCGTTCATCTGCAACATAGAGACGCAATTGTCGGATAATTCATATAAGTCGACATTTTCCATGGGCATATTCTGTTCGCCGGAATCCAGTTCGGAAAGTCGTAAAATATCGTTAATCAATGTTAAAAGTCTTGCGGAATTGCGATGGATTTCTTTCGAAAAGCGAATGGTATCTTCCTCGCCTGTCATACCGTTTTCGATTAATTCGGAATATCCGGAGATGACGGTCAGGGGAGTTTTTAATTCGTGGGATACGTTGGCGGTAAATTCCTGACGAAGTTTTGCATTTTTGATAATATCTTCATGTTGACTTTGAATGGTTTTGATGAAGGGTTTTAATTCGTCATAGGTTTCAATCTCATTCATATGATTAATGTCTTTGGCCATATTATCGATGGGTTTCATCAATGATTTAGTAAGTATGCCTGCAACCACTGTACAAATCATAGTCAAAGAAATAATAATAAAAAGAAGAGACGGAAGGGAAGTAGCAAAGATGCTTAAAATACTGTTGGCTTCTTTGGCCACGCGCAAAACACCGCCGTTATCTAAGAGAATGGCATAGTAATACGTATTTTGAGACAAGGTGTCAGACTCGCGAATGGCGTATCCTTCGCCACTTGCGTAAGCATCCGATATTTCCGGTCGTTCGGCGTGGTTGTCCATTGCGTTAGCGTCAACATCGCTGTCATAAAGAACATGTCCTTCGTTATCCAACAAGGTAATGCGCATATTGTCCAATTTGGTTTGATAATCTTTTACACTGTAGACGGTAAGATTTTCTATATTTCCCATCATATGTGCAACAGTTTGCAGTTCGCTAAGTACCTGTTGCCTGAAGATGCCATAAAAAATAAAGAGAATCATTCCCATAGTTAGGAACATAGACAATATTGCTATTCCGATTAATTGGATGTTTAGTTTTTTTCTCATATAATTCTCCGATTCGCACTCTGCAAAAACTTACAATTATTCGCCATTCATAACGTATCCGACATTCCGGACTGTTTTAATGTAGTGACCGGAATGTTTGAGTTTTTGGCGAAGATTTTTAATGTGCATATCAATGGTTCGGGATTCGCCTTCGAAATCTGTTCCCCATATTCGTTCTAAAATTCGTTCGCGGTTCATTACAATTCCGGTGTTTGTCATAAATAATTTTAGAAGTTCATATTCTTTATAGGTTAAATCACAGACCTGACCGGCAACGGTTACCAAATGCTTTTCATCATCTAAAGAGATGTCCATAAACTTATAAAATTTAGTTTCTGCCATACCGGCATAGGTGCGACGCAATAAAGCTTTTACACGAGAAATTAATTCCATCACACCGAAGGGTTTGGTCATATAATCATCGGCTCCTAAGTCTAACCCTTTTACCTTATCAATTTCTGTAGTCTTGGCAGTTACCAAAATAATAGGAAGTGCACGGGTTTTAACATCGGCACGGAGCTTTCCCAGAATACTTAGGCCGTCCTCGTCCGGAAGCATAATATCAAGGATTATTAAATCCGGTAAAAATGAGTTAATAGCTGTATAAAATTCTTTGGCAGAAGCGAAACCGCGAATGTCATAGCCGGAATTTTTAAGGGCAAATGTTTCGATTTCAAGAATGTTTTGGTCGTCTTCTACAATATAAATCAGTGCCATCGGTTTCTCCTTCTGTTGTATTGGTAGTGCGTAGTTTGCTATTTACGTACGCGGAAGATAATATTTCTTTTTGTATTGTTCTACGGAAGATGTAAATTCGGTATTATTGTTTATTTTAAGGTTAGTGATATAGTCGTGCGCATCTACATCTTCATTCTCTTGAATTGCACAAATAGCAATGTTGGAGCAGTGGTCAGATATACGTTCGTAATTGTTCATTACATCTGCGAGAATGAAGCCCATTTCAATAGTACATTCGCCCCGTCGTAATCGAATAATATGGCGGTCCTTCATTTCCGCATTTAACTGGTCGATTACTTCTTCTAAGGGTTCCACGCTTCTGGCAATTGTTTCGTCCTGAGTCTCAAAGGAGTTTACGGCGGTTTCCAGAATTTCGTTTACAGCGCGTACAAAAACGGCTAATTCATTTTCGGCGTTATTTGAAAAACGTAAGTTTTTGTCGTGTATTTCCTTGGCGGAATGTGCAAGGTTTACCGCATGGTCGCCGATGCGCTCCAAGTCTCCTATACAGTGTAACAGAATTGAAAGCATGTGACTATCTTTTTCCGTAAGACTTCGGCTGCTTAATTTCACAAGATAACTGCCTAATTCATCTTCGTAACGATCTAAAAGATCTTCTTTTTGCATTACTTCTTTTAAGGTGGTTTCATCGTATTGATCGAACAGGCTTTGAGCCATTATTAACGCTTCTTTTGCTTTCTGCGCCATATCGGCAGCTGCATTACGACACTGTTCTACCGCAACACCGGGAACTTCTAAGAAACGTTCATCTAAAAGTGCGAAGGTTTTTACTGCCGTTGATTCCGTAGAATCATCCTTAATTGAAATTTGGGCGAGTTTTACCAGCAACTTATTAAACGGAAGAAGTAACGTGGTTGCAAAAACATTAAAACAGGTATGAACAACGGCAATCCCCATTTCGTTTGCGGCAAGGTTCATAAAACCGAAATCAATGATAGCATGCAAAATATAAAATGCAACTAAGAAACAAACGGTTCCGATTAAGTTAAAATACAAGTGAATCAATGCGGCACGACGTGCGTTCTTGGTGGTGCCGATTGATGATAACATTGCGGTAACACAGGTTCCGATATTTTGTCCCATAATAATAGGAATCGCTACCGCATAACTTACTGCACCTGTGGAACATAATGCCTGTAAAATACCAACGGATGCGGAAGAACTCTGGATAATTGCGGTTAAAAGCATACCGGCAAATACACCAAAGAAAGGATTTTTAAACATTAAGAGAAATTCCGCAAATTCTGGGACGTCTGCAAGCGGTTTTACTGTTGCGCTCATAGTATCCATACCAAACATAAGTACTGCAAAACCGACCATAATGTTACCGATGTCTTTGGTCTTTTCTTTTTTGGCAAGCATAATCAAAAAAATACCGATGATTGCCAGAATGGGTGAAAAACTCTGCGGTTTCAACATCTGTATAAAGAAATTGTCGCCTTCGATACCTGTTAAACTCAAAATCCAGGAAGTAATGGTGGTTCCGATGTTAGCCCCCATAATTACGCCTACGGCCTGAGTTAATTTCATAATGCCGGCGTTAACGAAACCGACTACCATAACCGTTGTGGCAGATGATGACTGAATAACTGCAGTTACCGCCATACCCAGGAAAACGCCTTTAAAAGGATTAGAGGTTAATTTTTCCAGAATGCTTTCCATTTTGCTTCCGGATAACTTGGTGAGTCCGTCACCAAGTACCTGCATACCGAATAAGAACATAGCCAGACCGCCGATTAAAGTTAAAATGTCAAAAAAATCCATGATATCCTCCGTAAATAGTTATATGTTTAATTTTTTCATATTGTAATAAAACCATACATATTATCTGCTGATATACGTTTGTCACGAATATCATAATAAAATGCTTGTGTAAAGTTTGCTTTATTCGAATGTAAATTTTGTGTAAAATATATTAGGTGTTGATGGAAGGGAAAATCTGTATAATTGCCGTTTTAGGCATTGACAAAACCTGATTTTATGCCTAAAATCGTTATATATTGTAAAAGCGATGATGAGGAATAGTAGATATCAGTACGTTTTCAGAGAAGGAATCCGACAGGGCAACTCAGAATCCTGTCAGGCTGTGAGATTCCAATGTCCCCTTTTATCGAACCCGCCTCGGAGTTCCTGCTAATCACAGGCGTAGCACCGGCGTTAACGGTAGGATGAGTGAATGCGTAAGCATTAATTAGGGTGGTATCGCCGAGCTTTTCGGTCCCTTGGGGATTGAAGGGCTTTTTTTATACATTTTTATAAAAGGAGAGAAGAATCATGGCAGAAGACAAGAAATTAGTGGAAGCCATCACATCCATGGACGTGGATTTCGCCCAGTGGTATACGGATGTGGTAAAGAAAGCAGAGTTAATCGATTACACCAGCGTAAAAGGCTGTATGGTAATCAAGCCTGCAGGCTATGCAATCTGGGAACTCATTCAGAGTCAGCTGGATGCACGTTTCAAGGAGACAGGAGTAGAAAATGTATACTTACCTATGTTTATTCCCGAGAGCCTTTTACAGAAGGAAAAAGATCACGTGGAAGGTTTTGCTCCCGAAGTTGCATGGGTAACCCACGGCGGTTTGGAACCCCTTCAGGAAAGAATGTGTGTACGTCCGACTTCGGAAACGCTTTTCTGTGATTTTTATGCAAATGAGATTCACTCTTATCGTGACCTGCCTAAAGTATACAATCAGTGGTGCAGCGTTGTACGTTGGGAAAAAACAACAAGACCCTTCCTTAGAAGCCGCGAGTTTTTATGGC
>JAZNLG010000004.1:0-9479 GCA_045578965.1 Lachnospiraceae bacterium
AGTTCAAGCACACCATTGTAAAAATTATCCTGCTCAACCTCACCATAAGGTCTGCTTTCCACAAATTTAGATACTTTCTTAACTTCACAACGCATATCTGCCTTTAAGTTGGCAATGGCGTCATTGATATAACTGAGTCGGTCACCCATATTGGAACCAAATGCAATAAAAGCAGTATGCCAACTGCGATGAATTTTGACAGATACATTTTCAAATTTCATGGGAATCGGCGCCTGAGGTTTCTCTATCTCCAGAGTCACCGCCTCAATCTCAGGATATGCCATCAAAATTTTACGTGCCAGACGATTTGCTATGGTTTCCAACAGATTCATTCTGTACTGCGTCATAAAATCTTTAATCAATTCGCAAATTTTTCCATAGTCAACGGAATCCGACAACTCATCCGTTCTTCCGGCTTTTGCCGTATCAAAATGAAGAGTCGCATTCACAATAAATGTCTGCCCCTTCTCCTGTTCCTCCTTATAAACCCCATGATTTGCAAATACTTCCAATCCCTTAATAATAATCTGGTCCATAAGTTTTCCTACCTTTTACTGTTTTAAATAATCACTGCCAAATAATCTCTTATCGACAACTATAATTTTTATTTCCCTAAAATAGCTTCCGTCATACGAATCGCTCTGACATTTTCTTTGACATCATGCACCCTGACAAAAGCACAACCTTTCATTACCGCCATAACAGTGGTAACCAAAGTTCCTTCCACTCTCTCAAAAACCGGAAGATCCAACGTCAATCCGATTACGGATTTTCTTGAAGTTCCGAGAAGAATCGGATATCCAAAGCAATGTAACTGCTCCAATCGGTTAATTACTTCCAGATTCTGTTCATGGGTTTTGGCAAAACCAACGCCCGGATCAATGATAATTTGCTCATCCGGAATTCCTGCTTTTCTTGCTGTTTCAATATATGCTGCCAAATCATTCTGCATATCCGCAAAAAAATCATTATAATGCATAAAATCGCGATTATGCATAATGGAACAGGCAACCCTGCCTTCTGCAATCACCTTTGCCATTTCAGCACTGCCTTGCAGACCCTTTACATCATTAATCAAATCTGCTCCCGCCAAAATTCCCTCCTTGGCAACTTCTGCTTTATATGTATCCAAAGATACCGGAATATCAAGATTTGCTTTAATACACTCGATTACCGGTATTACTCGCTCCATCTCTTCCTGTACACTTACCGGTGCATACCCCGGTCTTGTAGACTCTCCGCCTACATCAATAATATCAGCACCTTCGTGCATCATCTCTTCGGCTTTTTTAAGCGCCAATTCTTTTTCTGTATATTTACCGCCATCCGAAAAAGAATCCGGCGTTATATTCAAAATTCCCATGACATAGGTTTTATGGGTGGTATCAAACACTCTGTTTCCTATTTTCATGTTCACTCACTCCCAACATAGTATCTTTTAATATGACAATTCTTTATTTTTCTTTCCCTTCTTCCAGTCACACAGTTCACTTGCCTTACAAAAATAACATTCTCTGCTTAATTTGTCCGCACGATAAATAATATCTGCCAAACCATACTTTTTGGATTCTTTCGGGCTTCGGTGTAAAAGAATTGCCTGCAAAATCTGCTGAATTTCTTTTTTCCGGAAACCGCAGTCTTTTAAAATAGGTTCTGCAAGTTCTGCACTCGCAATTTCATGAGGCGTTTTATCATCATATTGAATATGCCTTCCGATATCATGCAAAAGTGCCGTAGCATAAATCAATTCTTTTTTGACTTCTTTTCCCTCTTCCAAATTTAAAATCATGGCAATACGGGCCACACTCATAAAATGCTCTGTATTGTGTCGACAGAATATTCTGTTTTCTTCCCTGTTTGCAATCTCGGCCAAAGCCGCTTTATAAGCGGGATGTTCAATGATTTTATTCACACACTTCATATTTCTTGTCCGCGTTTCCTATTTCATCCGCTGCATACTTTCTTAATTTAATCTTCTTCCGAAATACCATTCATCCCTACGTTTTTACCGCAGTTTAACATTTGAAAAAACATATTCTTCAAATTAGGATCCGTTTCAAAGGCACCTCTTGCAATCATAGTGACGGTTTTACTGCCCGGTTTCTTTACTCCGCGCATCGTCATACATAAATGTTCCGCTTCCAAAACCACCATAACACCCTGCGGCTTTAACTCATCCATGATGGCATCCGCAATCTGCGCAGTCATCTGCTCCTGAATCTGCAATCTTCTTGCAAAAACTTCAACGGTTCTTGCTAATTTACTTAAACCAACCACCTTACCGTCCGGAATATAGGCAATGTGCGCCTTCCCGAAAAAAGGCATCATATGATGCTCGCACATGGAATAAAAGACAATGTCCTTCTCCAATACAATTTCATTATTATCGGCATGAAAACATTTTGCCAAATGTACTGCCGCATCGTCATCGTTCCCTGCCAAAATCTCTTTATACATACGAGCGATACGGTCCGGAGTATCCTTCAGTCCCTCTCGATTCACATCTTCTCCAAGACCTTCCAACAAAAGGGTTATCGCCTCTTTTACTTTCTTCTCATCAACCATTGTAAGCCTCCGTATTACGACTTATTTTATCTTTATAAACACTTTCTTTCCATCCTTCTGAACAGTTATAAAAGTATCCTTTATTTTTCTCTCTTATCAAAACAGGCTCTCAATTTGCCCATATAAGACAACGAACCAAACGCCAATACCACACCGTCTTCACCCGCCATAAGCCGAGCCATTTCCAATGCTTCCTCCACGGAATCCGTAGCCGTAACATTTGGATTATACCCGCTGATTTCCTTCGCCAGGTCAAAGGCCGGCATGGCCCGCTCTTTATTGGGCGGCGTCACCGTAAAAATCATTTCCGCCATAGGTACCGACTCTTGAATCATCGCAGTATAATCTTTATCCTTCAATACTCCCATTATATAGATAATCCGTTGATTTGTAAAATAGAAACGCATCGTTTCCATAAGTTTTTTTACTGCTTTTTCATTATGAGCACCATCTGCAATTATGCAAGGCTTTTTTGATAAAATTTCAAAACGCGCAGGCCATCGGGAATCCATAAGACCTTTACGAATTTTATCTTCTTTCAATTTTACACCGTCTTCTTGCAACGCAGTAAGGGCCTCCAGCGCAAGAGCTGCATTTTCAGTCTGAAAACTGCCCAGTAAAGGGATTTCCATCTGCTTAAACGCTTTGTACGATATCTTCTGTCCCTTAAGACTTTGACGTCCTACCTTAAGCGATGTGCCGCAAACCGTCGTAAAAGGCACATTCAAGCGCTCACTTGCCGCTTTCAATACGTTAAGCACCTCTTCACATTGAAGACCGGATACAGCCTTACAGCCGTTTTTAAGTATACCTGCCTTATTTGCCGCAATCTCTGTCAACGTATCTCCCAGAAATGCCATGTGGTCCATACTGATAGAAGTAAAAACGCAAAGTTTGGTATTCTGGACAATATTCGTGGCATCCAAAGTACCACCCATTCCGGTTTCCAATACCACAAAGTCACATTTTTTATCCATAAAATATTGAAAGCCCAAAGCGGTTTCAATTTCAAATGCGGTCGGATGCACAAGTCCCTCCGCTTCCATAGCGGTACAAATATCAAAAATGCCGGACAATCCTTCCGCCACCGCATTCTTTGCTATCATTCGGTTATTAACCTGAATACGTTCACGATAATCACTGATTACCGGGGAAATATAGCGTCCCACTTTATATCCGTTTGCAGTCAGCGCGTTTGCAATCAATGTGGACACAGAACCTTTTCCATTGGTACCTGCCACATGAATAAAAGTCAATGCATCCTGAGGATTTCCCATACGATTCAGTAACTCGCGGATGGAATCCAGTCCCGGTACACTACCCAGTTTATTCACTTTACATTCCATATACTCCATTACTTCTTCGTACTTCATAGGGGCTCCTTTTTATAATGTATGCGAAGCATAAATCTTTCAATGCGGGCACGCTCTCGCTGCTCTCGTCACGTAACGGTACATAGGATTCCAAAATACGGAATCCAAGTACCGACGGACTCAAAGCACCCGCACATGAAATGATTTATGCTTCACTATCCACATCCATAAAAGCAGGCAGGTTAGAATCCTGCCTGTATGTAATACAAATATTTAAAGAAACTATACCATTTTACACAAATATTGTTTCTTTGCTGCCAAACAATCCTTAATTATAATACATCTACATCGTCCATATCACCCGTGCCGATGTTTAAGGTGTTTACGGTACGTCTCTTAAGGCGTGCTTCTTCGGAATATTTCAGGATAAAATCTTTCACTTCCTGCGCATGTTTGATATTCTTTAAAATCAATGTAGGATGGGTATTGTCACCTGTATAGCAGGATACGTTACCAATTTTAAACCATCTCTGGAAAAATCCTCTCTCTAAAACCACATCCTGAATTTTATACATATAGCAATCATTTTCAACTTTCTTAAAGAATCCGCTGTCGATAGTAAGCACATCTTCTTTGATAATATATTGGGTGAAAGTAAAAGGTAATCCAAAGAATCCCCAACGTTTTTTCTCGATCATCTGATTCATTTCTGTTTCCATATCAATTACCTCCTTTTAGGAAAAAATACAGGTATTTTATCATCTTTTACATTATAGTCCTTTATAGTAAAAACTTCAATTTAAAAAAGGATTTTTTGTCATATTATCTTGAATGAGCACTTGCATTGTGGTAATATTATTCAAGTTGAAAACATATGTGAAAGGAGTCAATTATGAGACATTTAATGAGTCCTCTCGATTTTACCGTTGAAGAATTGGACAAGCTGTTCAATTTGGCAAACGATATAGAGACAAACCCGAAGAAATATGCTCATGCCTGCGATGGTAAGAAGCTTGCCACCTGCTTTTATGAGCCCAGCACCAGAACCCGTTTGAGTTTTGAAGCTGCAATGATTAATTTAGGCGGTCACGTAATCGGTTTCTCAGATGCAAGCTGTTCTTCCGCATCTAAGGGCGAAAGCGTATCCGACACCATTCGTATGATTTCCTGCTACGCAGACATCTGCGCAATGCGTCATCCCAAGGAAGGTGCTCCCATGGTAGCTGCTTCCAAGTCACGTATTCCTGTTGTAAACGCAGGTGACGGCGGACATCAGCATCCTACTCAGACACTTACCGATTTACTTACCATTCGTTCCTTAAAAGGACGTCTTAACAATTTTACCATTGGTCTGTGCGGCGACTTAAAATTCGGTCGTACCGTTCACTCACTGATTCATGCGCTTGAGCGTTATGACAATATTTCTTTTGTATTTATTTCTCCGGAAGAATTAAAAATTCCCGAATATATCATTGAAATGTTAAAAGAAAAGAACATTCCCTACAAGGAAGTAATTCGTTTGGAAGAAGTTATGCCCGAATTGGACATTCTCTATATGACACGTGTTCAGAGAGAACGTTTCTTCAACGAAGAAGATTATGTTCGTTTGAAAGACTTTTACATCTTGAACAAAGAAAAAATGGCTCTCGGCAAGGAAGATATGCTTGTACTCCATCCCCTTCCCCGTGTAAACGAAATTTCCGTAGAAGTTGATGAAGATCCCAGAGCAGCATACTTTAGACAGGTACAATATGGTGTATACGCAAGAATGGCACTGATATTGACCTTACTTGAGATTGATGTTGACAGTTTATAGTTTAGACCGGACAAATCCGTTATTTTATAAAGGAGACGACTATGCTTAATATAGGACAGATTGAAGAAGGATTCGTACTGGACCACATTAAGGCCGGCAAGAGTCTTTCTATCTACCACCACTTACAGTTGGATAAAAAAGATTGCACCGTAGCAATTATCAAAAATGCCAAAAGTGATAAAATGGGCAAGAAAGATATTCTCAAAGTAGAATGTGATATCGAAGAAATGGATATGGATGTGCTTGCCGTAATCGACCACAACATTACCGTAAATGTAATCAAAGGTGGCGAAATCGTTGCCAAGCAGGAACTTACACTTCCCAAGGAAGTTAAGAATATCTTCCGTTGTAAGAATCCCCGTTGTATTACTTCCATCGAACAGGAACTTCCTCATATCTTTATTTTAGGCGATGAGGCAAAAGGCAACTACAGATGTAAGTATTGTGAAGAGAAATGTACCGATGTAATCGGCGATAATTTCTTGTTTCGTTAATTTGTAGAATACATATTAAAGAGTGACTCATTCGAGCCACTCTTTTTTTTACATAGTTTCTTCAAATGCAGTTATACTTTCCGCACTCGCTGCCAGCAATAACCATTTTGCTAAAATATCACTATCTTTTTCTTTTTCAATTCTTTCTTTTACTTTCTTTGATAATTCTCCCTTTTGATTCAATAAATATACTATGGACTCTGCTTTTCCTTCTGCTTTTCCAATCAGAATCCCTTCTTCTCTTCCTTCATCAATCATTTCCTGAATTGCCTGACACATATCATTCTCCTTCTTTTCAAATTCTTTGTCCCTTTCTCTGTTTAATCGTTCCAACAATCGCTTCTCCTTTGTAATGGTTCCCAACAAAAACCGGCTCTCTTCGTCCAATACTCTCACGTCTTCCCTATGCGTTACCAGATATTCTTTTAGTCTCTCCTTATCTTTTCGACAAGAATAGAATTCAAATATTGTACGCAAACCGGTTCTAAACGCACTAAAATCCTTCACATTATTCAAATCAAGCACCCTAATACGATAATTCGGTACCAGTTCGCGCATCTGCTCCTCCATATTTGCATTTGCTGCGGGAATAGCTACCATATCCCTAAGGGAAGTGACTGCATCCCACTCCTTATCGCCCCAATAAACAACAAGGGTAAAAACGGGAGCCAATCGGTCTTTGTATCGAAATCCGCATACAAATTCATCGTCTTTTAAAATGTTTCCATATTTCTCTTTGTTACGTCTACGAATTTCTTTTACCTGTCTGTCATATGTCAGACTCTCTTCCACCATAATACGTATTAACATTGCATAATCTACAGTGGCTTGATTCTCTAACACATATAACGCAAACGTACTTCCGTCTTTCGTATGTTTCTTCACTACATCACGCAAACGCTCCATAACCGCTCCTTCGTCTGCCTTCAGTACTGCTCCATCCTCCGGTAAAAGTTCTTTGGCATCCAAAATCTCTTCACCGCCAAAAAAAGCCGCATTCATCAAGTCTGCAAACCACTCTGCATTCTCAAAAAACGACTTGTGGGTAATGTCTGTCTTCCCCATAATCCTCCTTCCCGAACATATAGGCACAGAAGAATTTCTTATAATCGTTCTTTGAAAATCTCCTGCTTATTCAATTGATTGGTTGAAATAAAAGCATAGATTTTCTTTATACGGAACATTTCGCATCTCAGTAACAAGCCAGACAGCCGGTTCGTTGCTTGCCGATATGTAACCATTCCTGTAGAATTCATAGAATTGAATTAGAATCAAACTCTTCACAAGCAAAGAATTTATAAAAGAAATATTACATGCTTTGCGCTTATCATAACACTGCGAATTGCTCTTGTCTATGTGCAACCTGCATAAATTCATCGCGCGACAAATTTCGACAAACATTTTGAAACCTTTTTCTCCTTTTATGTGTTTTATGTTTAGAAACATCCAAAAGGAGTACTACTATGACAAACAAACAACCTAATACCGCCAAAACAGAAATGCTCATAAAAGTCAAAAGATTCTTATTCATTTTGACATTATGTTTATCCGGCACGCTGACCGGCAGATTTCTTCACGTGTATACGGATTATAAAAAACATCCGGCTATGTATACTGCACCGTATCCTACCTGGTTAGAGAAACTGGATATGGACTTTATGGTGTATGGAATTGGCATTCTTATTTGCATTGCAGCTATAACGTTGCTGACGATTATACATAAAAAAGCAAAAAACCGACAAGGATAATCCTTGCCGGTTAAATAATGTTACATTTCAATTATTGATTATTCTGAAGTCCCTCTTTGATTTTGGAAATGCGGACCTTCCAAATCATATAGCGGACTAACCAAACCACGATAAAAATACCGAGAAAAATACCAAAATAACTCAATACGCCTTTTACTGAATGCTCCATCCACTCACACACATAAGCAACAGTCATCATAAGTACGGACGTGATTGAAAAATAGATACCCGTTTGTTTCAACAAACTCCACTCGTCTTTTTCCCAGATAAGCGAACAACCTGCAAAGCCGGCTCCGAGAATCGCACTTAATATAGTCTGTATCACAACCGCTGTCACTTCATTGCCAAAGCGTTCTGTCAAACCGGGCACGCAAGGATAAAAATTACCGTCTCCTATGATCAGAGAAATGGCAATCGTTATAAAATAACTAAGTACAACGCCACCTAAAAATCCTATAAATAATCGAAATAACAATTCTTTTTTCATAATCAGTCACCTCATAATCCTAATACTTTTTTAATTTTGGAAACATATCTTCTGGAAACATAACTAACTTCTCCATTGGATAATTCCATACAAATAGTTCCTACAAAGCTTAAATCGAGACTTTTTACCTTTTTCAAATTCACGATTTCCGAATTGGATATTCTAACAAACTTACTGCTGTCCAGCCGTTCTTCCACTTCGTAAAGTCGCATTCTGATTTGATACAGTCCCGCGTCCGTTCTTGCGAAAACTTTACCGTCTTCTGCATAAATCCTGACAATTGCATCCTGATCCAATAATGTAACCTTATCTTCACAAATACCGGAAATCACCGTCGGGCCTTCATCTAATCTGCTTACGAATTCAACAACCCTGTTCACTTCTTCCGTCATAGTTGCCGTTGTAATCATAACTTCAGGTTCTTTTATCCCTGCATCCATATTGATATTCAGTTTCATAATGCATCTCCTTTCTTGCTTTGTAGTATATCTGAGTGACGATTATTATCTACACTTTTTCCATAAGTGGTCGTTTTTGACACATAGATGGTCATAAAAATGCCTTGCAAACATTTTAATATTAAAATACTCTTTTCCCTGTATATACAAATGCACCGGAAAATATTTTCCGATGCATTTCATCATACTATTTTTTTATATTTTACTTTTCACTTTAATCTGACTATACGAGATTAATAATCTCTTCTTTCGGTGCCTTAGCCGGTTCTACCTCTGTTGCATATAACACAGGTCCGTTTCCGTTATAATCAGCCCAGTATTCAAACTTCACAACCGCAGTAACCTTTACCCAGGTACCGTTCTCAAAGTTTTCAGCACCCTTCCACTTCGCTACAAAGCCAAGGAAGGCGATATCATCCGCGCAACAAGTCATCGCCTGTCTGCCGGGCACAAAATGCCCTTTCGGAAAACCGTTCGGACGAACCGTAGTTGCAAGAAAGCTTACAGTCTTGCCTTCATAACGTTCCGGCATATCCAGCATATCAAAGAACCAAATACCATAGGTCTCATCGGTCAGATCAATATGGTCTGCCTTCAC
>JAZNLG010000005.1:0-19605 GCA_045578965.1 Lachnospiraceae bacterium
CTCTCTGGCATAAATATAACGGTCATTATAGTCTATAATGAATTTGTCAGGTTTATACACTTCAAATCGATAAACAGGAGCATATGCCGGCATTTCTTCTTCAATCGGCAGAGCATCCAATACATAAACCAAGCCGATAAAATATTCCGGATATCCGTGTGTCGCATTTGCTTCCATAATCCGGGCCTGTGCTTCTCCGTCCGGCAGGAGTTGCCGGTTATAAGAAATCTCTTTTATTCCTTCATTATGATTGTAAAAAATGTTTTCATCAAAGTATGCCAAACAATCAAAAAATTGAGTAATAGACGGTGTATGCCTATATTTGAATGCATCCGTATAATCTTCTACGGATTCAAAAGGGCCTATAGGACTAATATCCCATTGCAAAGCGCAATTTCCTCGGTCTGCACCGATTTCTACGATAGTTTTTGCCAAATCCCGTGTATACCATGTAGTTTTGAGCAAATCGGTTCCTGCACAGAAGATGCTCCATCCGAGAGACATACCTAGGCACAGACACAATGCCAATACGGATAATTTTCTTTTTATATTCGTAGGGATTATTTTATTCGGCGAGCGTAGTTTTTCTTGTTTTATGCTGTCTGTATCCTTAATCTGCTTTGTCTCGCCGGTATTCTCTGCTTCATCGCCCTGTTTCATTTCACTATTATGCTTTTTTACCATCCCCTTATTCGATGATAATGCACACCAAAATACAAAGATTATAAACAGATGAATCAATCCGATGTGATGATACCAGAAATATACCGCCGCCGAAAATATTGCAAAAAGCGTATAGGGAATCACCATAAGCAACGTCTTACGATATTTTCTTGCGTAATACATAAGAATCACCACCGTAACTGCACCAATCAGTATATTTATATAAGAAGAAACTCCTCCGGCAACGATTCCCTGCGCATAATTTTGCAGTCTGGCATCCATTCCCGTATCCAAAAACATGGAATCTGCCGGCCCCAGAAGAAACATGTAAATCAATCCATAAATCACCGTAGAAATCGACCATACAACCACGGAATTGGTATCTTCTTTCGGCAACATTAATAACAACTGTCCCACATTCAACACCAAAAGAACCGATAACGCAACAATCTGGCTTGCATAATTTCTTTTAATTTCAGTAAAAAGTTCTATAATCCATACAATACAGATTCCAGCCGCAAATGCCATTCCGTAAGCACTGCTTGCACATAAAAGTAAAAGCGATGCCATAAAACGAAACGGTTTTTCATGCTTCTTCTGATAATTAAGCGCTACCAGAAACAATCCCAACATAGTCATACAATACGGGCGCACCACAATACTATATCGGAAGAATATGTAATAAGTAAAAGGCAACAGGCATTTTACCGCCTTTGGAAACGGCGAACGAAAAATGAGAAGCCATACGGAAGTTATACAGAATATCGCTCCCGGAATGCGAAGCCCCAATTCAAACGGCACACCTGCCTTGGCAAATACCGCCAAAATCAAATGCCAAAAAGGCGGATGCCCTTCATAATGAGGAATCTCAAACAATAACTGTTTCCAGGATGCATCCCTCGCAATCATCCATGCCTGCGCCTCATCATACATCGGCTCATGAAATATTGATATTAAAATGTAAAGTACGATAAATAAGGCAAAAGCAAGCCATTCGGCCCGCTTATTGTCTTTGAAAAAATCTTTCATTCTATTTTTCCTTTTTATGATTATTCACCCGGTTATCGTCTATCAACATTTTTCGGACAAAACCGTATTTTACTTCTTCTACTGCGCAAATCCGTTTGCAATCTGCTCATAAATCGGCCAATCTTCTCTGGTCATAAAAATATCTTCACGCACATACACAAATTCTCTTGCATAAATAGCATTGTACTTATTGATACGATAACATACAAATCCGTACACGGGAATATAACGATATTCTTTTACATCCAATCCCATCATGCCAAGAATCTCAGGATCACCCACAATGACATCCGGATACCCCTGTTCACCCAGTTCTTTTAAGTATGTCATACTCTCTTCCTGGGATAACATATCATGATTCACATAACGGTTATTGGAATCGCCTTCATTAAAATTATAAATATAATTTTCTTTCGCATCCGAATAGGCTAAAATATCCACAAAATTACACATTTTAACATATTGAAGATAATCTTCGGCCTTCACCTGCGCAACATCCGTCGAAATCGTATACCCGTCTGCCGTCTCCGAAATCACTTCACGCTCTTCATCTTTAGCCACGTCAGACTCAATTTCTTCATAGGTCCACTGATGAACCACCTTGTATTCGTTCAATCTATATTCCTGCATCATCGCCGCCAAATCTTTTGCATACCACACAGGATATTGAATATCATTTTTTACCGCTGTAAAAGTCCAGAATACGGATACCGCCAAGGCAAGAATCGTGAAGAAATATCCCGCCTTCTTCCAGAAATCCGGCACACTTTTATCCATTTTAAGTAGCCATTTGGGGATATTCAGTTCCTCCGGCTTATCATCAATTGCACACCAGAACACATGCAGTAAAAACAGCGGAACGATTCCAATATGATGATTATAAAAGTATCCCAGTGCCGCATATCCCGCAAACGCCACATAGGGAAGAATCAACAAAGCCTTTTTGCGGAAAATATGTGCCACCATAATCATGACAGCATATAACGCAATCGAAATTGCAATACACAAAATTGTAGCATAATCAGCCTTAATCATATGGTCAAATTGCTGCAGTCTTCCCATCAACGAAATGTCTGTAAGCAAAGCATCTGCTGGCAAAACAAGAAAACTGTAGATCAAGCAGCGAAGTTTCGAAAACTCCACCACACGAACCTGTGCAAACGCATTGTCTGCAGGCCAGATTAATGCTAGCACACCGATTGCAAGCATAAGGATAACAAACAAAAGCCATGTTCTTCTGTCTTTTATTGCTTTTGTAAGAAATCCCTTCCCTTTTAGTTCAATTATAATTTCTACCGTCCAAATGACGCAAAACATACCGGCAAACATAATACCGTAGGCGCTGCTCATACACAAAAGAAACAATGCAAGCAAATAGCGTGCAGGTTTTTGATTGCGTTCTTTGTAAAACAAAGCCGCCAAAACAAATCCCAGAAACATCAAGGAATATGGTCTGCAAATGACCGTATACTGATAAAATAAGTAATAACTGAACGGAATCAGACAACGAATCCACTTTTTAAACGGCGCTTTGAAAATGACAAGAAAAGCCGCAATTGCAGAAAACAGTAACGTAGGAATACGAAGGCCAATCTCCATAGGCACACCTGTTTTAGCAAACACCGCAAGAATCAGAGTCCAAAAAGGCGGATGTCCCTCAAAATGAGGCAAATCAAAAATCATCTCACCAATGCTTGCATCCGTAGCAACCATCCAAGCCTGTATTTCATCATACCAGGGTTCGTGGAATACAAACATAACAATGGAAAGTATGATAAAAAGAGAAAAGGCGATACATTCAGGGATAAAATTCCATTTTGGCTTTGTATTTGCAACACTCTCATTATGTATTATTTCTTTATTTATTGATGCACTTTTGTCCGACATATCATTGTTCCCTTCTTCTAATCACTTAATCAATTTATTATGTCTATTATCTTTTAATATAATAACTATCACGCTTTCTGTTGTCAACCAAGCATTTCCTCATTTTAATTGCTCAAATTAACGCTATACAAGTTCTAAATTTTGATTCATAATTCTAAAAAACTCTAACTAAATACAACAGTCAACATATTTTATCATTATAATAAATTAAAGATACACTTCACAAAATCTCGTTCTACTTAGTTCTCAATAAATATCCGTTCCTGCAAGCACAAAATAAACTTGTTAAACTCAATCAAAAAGAACTATGCTTAATACTTCGTACCAAACATAGTTCTTTAACTATATTATAATTTAAACAAATTAGAAAGGACTCGTTCCAAAATAATCCGCTGTTGCATCAGAAGAGTATGCTTTATCATAGTTTGTTAAATTGTATCCGGAACCTTGCACCAACAAAGGAACATCTACAAGATCATATGTATTTCCTGCAGTTGAAGGAGTTTCAATTAACATCGCCACTCGAGCACTTCCGGATGCACAAACCGCTATATCACCAGGTTGTGTTAACGGAGATTTCGCACAGAACAGAATATCACTTCCTTCCGGATCCGGCATTAATCCCAAAGTAACCTGAGGATAAGTTGCCTCCTGCTCTAAATCAAATCCTTGCGTATAATCAAAAGACAAATCATCTTTCGTATGCACACGCAATGCAACCGTCGAACCCGAAGCTGTATTTTCGCCAGCATCAAATTTGTTATCACCATCTGCATCAATATAAACAACCATTACATAACGGAAGGATAAATTTCCATAATACATCATTGATGTATAGTCAAAACCATCTACATAAATATAATTATATCGAGGTAATGATTCTCCATCCGCAGTCATTTGAATAACACCATCTGCTCCGTTATTCGTCTTATTCAAATTAAACTGTACTACCTTTGTTTGTATACGAAGTTTAATCGGACTTCCGGAAAGTGAAGTTCCAACAATTGTAACATTCGAAGACGAATCAACTGCAGTCGACAAAGAAGCATTTAATGAACCTGTAGTAGTAAATGCCATAACACTCTTAGCCTTACAATACGCAACCTGATCAGTAATATTATCGCCTACCGGTTCAGTAGTACTACCAACTTTTATACAAGTTGCTACATCTTTAATGCCTGCAATTGCTTTATATTTTTCTTTATTACCGGTATTATAAGTAGGTTCAACTAATTTGTATGTGCTCGCCCCAAATCCCTTAATAGTAACATCCTTTGAAAGGTCTAACTCATACTCTTTAACCAAATCCACAACCTGATATCTGTCAACATAGACATCAAGAAACTTCACCTCATCACTATCCGATTCAGAAGTATCACTCTTAATCTGTGTTACAGTCTTATTTTCAATAGAATTTCGGAAATAAATATCCTTGCTGGCAGAATACACATAACCATCACGATCTAATTTCACAACAACATTAATCATATTGTCACATGAAGCACTACTAACATCATCCGAATAGCCACTCATATTAACATCAACAACATTCTGTGCCATTAAAGACCAGTCGCCGCTCGTCTGTGAATCCGGAGTTGTTTCCCCGGAACCTTTAATTTGATACCAAAGTTTCTGATCCGTTGCTTGCAAAATAATAAAATGAGAAGCTCCATCACTGGTAATACCATAATACTTATTACCATCAATATAACCACTACAATATCCTTTTGTACCATCCATAAAAATTTCTTCAATCTGATTTGCTACAATCTGTGCTTCGGTCTGCATAGTAACCTCATTCGCACCATCCTTATATGACACTGAGGTAGTTCTCATAATCATAGCAATCCCTAACATAACAAAACTAAAAATTGCTAATGTCAGCAATAATTCAACCAAGGAATAACCCCTATTGTTTAATTTTCCTTTCATTATGTTTCCTCCTCATTAATAAATCAATTCACATTTACCGGTTGCCTGATAAACCCTTACTGTAGTAGACTTATCTCCGTTTGTCAATGTAACATCAATAGTTCCGGTATACATATTTCCCTCTTGATCCATAAATTCTTTAATAGAACCGGATGCCTGATTAAAACGAATCACTAAAATTTCCCCGTTATCATCAACTGTTACCGCTGCGCCGGGATTTGACGCCGGGCCATAAGTCAAAACACCGGGTGATGCTAGAAACTCCACTTTCTGTTCTTCCTTATCTGCCGCAGCCGAATCCCCTACATAGTAGTAATAGCGTCCGTTAGAATAAGAAATTTCAATCTGTCCTTTATTACTTCCTCTTGCCATAGAAGTACTTCTGGACTGATTTATGGTTGAAGATAATTTCTCTGCCCCACGAGTCACATTGGTTCTTCCGATTAATCCTACAGAAATAGAAACAACACCAATCAAAATGGCCATAATTGCCAAAACCAGTAACAATTCCACATAGGACATACCTTTGTTATTTGTTTTCATACGGTACCTCCTATTCCTTGGTCCAGTTTTCATAACCAACTGCTGTATCAATAATGGGTTCACCACCACCACCGTTAACGGAATTGCTAATCAAATTGTTAACAACATCATTTGCTATAACCTTTCCTGTTGTCGCATCTGCCACAAAAAACTCAGCAATATGATATGAAGGATCAGTAGCATTGCCATCATTCATCTTAAGTTTAGGCACATCTGTATGTGTCTTATCAATAATATAGTTAAACGTAGATGAACCAATTTGAGTCAACAAAGTATTCTTAGAATTTGTAAACACAACAGGATTCATGCTAATAAAAGTAGTATTTCTGTTTGCGCCATCTCCAAAAGTATACTTATCCTTCACACTTAAGAAACATAAACTTGCATCTGCTTTGGTATTATTCACGTCAGCATCTTTCCAAAAGTAGATATTATACTGAAGTCCCTGATGTTCAAACTTAAGAGTATCCGAATTATTATTAACCCAGTTTCCGGGAGCCTTAAGTTCGTCTTTCATATCGCTTTTAATAATCTGGTTTACAATACCATCATTATCCGGATCACTATCCATAAGTCCCAATGTAGTTTTTACACTCGTTAAACTTTCCGATGTAACCTTTGTCGGTGTAAGATCACTAGGAATAACACTAGCATTACTGCTAGTTTTCTTAATAGAACATCCGTCCATCATATATAAGTTACCGGAGCAAAGAAACGCTGCTGAATCAGACAGATTGATATCCCCATATACTGTCAAAGAACCTTGTGAAATATTCAAAACAGCCTGACCGGACAAATTAATATCTCCGTAAACAATCATATAATCACCCTTCTGGGTAAAATATGCGTTTCCGCCCAAATCAATTGCTGTCAAATCACTGGGATCATATACAACGCCCGCATCACTTGTATAATTACCAGGTCCTACAAACGAATTACCATACAACGTAATTCGTGTAGAAGCCGCACCGGTTTGTGCCTGTACAGGACTATCTGTCAAAACACTAAACTCACCAATACCACCGGGCGAAGCTGCTGAAGGAGAAGATGTTACACGAAAAACGATATCTGTCTGTAACTTATTTACATATCCGTTCTCGCTTTCCGTATGTTCTACCACAACATCTTTTAACACAATCTTCTGTTCATTATCAGCAAGTTTATCATCTGCCAAAATATTATTCGTTGCATCACCGGCTTTGGAATAAATTACAAAATTAGCACCGCTACTGCCATCCTGCACTACTGTCTTATCACCATTTGCATATGTAACTTCACCATCTTTTTCACCTTCGTCATCCGTAATGGTAATTGAGTCATCAATTAATTTAGCAAGAGCCTTAGGATTATAACGATAAGTCTTCGTATTCGGAGCAATCTCATAGCAACCAACCGTTGTCTTCAATGTATCCAACGGAGTACTTGAATTTGCGATTTCATTACGAATAGAAGTTGTAATGGTAGTCAAATCACCCTCTGTTTCGTAGAAATTAACTTTGGATTCGTAATTTACTACTTTCATCTTAAAGTTAGAATATGACATATAAAGTAATGCACTTGCCAAAATTGCAATAAAAGCAACAGCAATCATAATGGATACCAATGCTGCACCACGATTATCTTTTAAGAATTTCTGACCTTTTTTCATATTTCCCCTCCTACTTATTTGCTACTGCCCCGTTCATCACGATAAGGCGTTCCTGATATCGACTATATACTGTATCCGTACCGCCACCGGAAACTTCTACCACTTCACTATTAATAGCGTATACTTCAACTGTAACATCATATGTATAAAACTTGCTTGCATCCGCCGGTTTCTCACACCATACAAGGACATCAAAGATATATCCGTTATAAGTAACCTCATTCATCATCAGACCAAAATTACTACCATCTGAAGTTCCTGCATAATATACAGCCGGAGCATCGTCTTCCACATTGGCATTCGCCGGTGTAGTATTTCCCTTAAATCCGGTATAACTGGAATAAGAATCTGCCAGTTTATATGACTGCGCACTATATGGAACTCCCGGAATTCTTGTCTTCGTACCGGCTTGAGTAAAATAGGTTCTTGCCGAACCGGCACCGCCATCCATCTTCATAGAAGTAATATGTTCCATTGTCATAGTGGCCACGTCCGTTGCTGCCATCAACTCTCTTGAATTATTATTGATGTGTGCAGACGTAACAAATATCTGTAATATAGGCGCCGCCACCAATCCAAGAATAACAATCGCCAAAAGAACTTCCAATAATGAAAAACCTTTGGTATTCTTCATCTTTTCTTTTAATTTTGTAATTTTCATTCTATCCCTCCACAATTTCCCTTTCTTTGATTTCTTATCATAGTACAATTCCATTATCCTATCATAAGAATTCAAACAAAGCAGAATATCCTTTGTGGCGCTAATGCGCCACAAAGGGATATCATCCAATTATTATTCTGTTTCGCCTTCTGCTTCTGCTTCCTCTTCTTCTGCAAGTTGTTCTGCCAACTCAGGATCCGAAATATAAGTACCAAATACACTTTCATTTCCATGTTCCATAGCAGGAATCACTGCTGCAGGAAGTTCGCGACCATCCGTTGTAATTGCAAACTGATCAAGCACAAACATACCACCAACTGTACCGGTTGCATCATCATACGCAATATCAATAGCAGAAACAACCATTCTTTCATCATATGTTAAGATATAATCCAAGAAACTCTTAATACCTTCATATTCACAGGTATATACAACAGCAGTCTCTGTCTTATATGCATCCACTGCACCGGTAACAGAACCATCTTCATTTGTGGTTCCAACCGCAATCGGTGTAAGTTCATGTGCACCAAATGTAAGTGTATGCATAGTAACAGGAATATCAAATTCAAGCCCTCTTAAGAACATAATGATATTTTCCTGGCGTAAACCTTCTGCAAAGTCACCAATAATTGTTTCACGTTCTGTACCATATCTTTCAATTTCAGAAAGATAAAATTCTCTCTGCTGATTCAATCCGTCAAGATAATTGAATCTTTCCTGTAATGCAGCAATCTCACCATCTAAAACTACTGATTTCTCATTGGTAGGTTTAATCAAAAGAAGATAGGGCAATGCAACTACCAGAGCAATCAATATAATAACAATAATCTTTTTATCTCTATCGCTAAGTTTCATTACTGTGCTCCTCCTTCCGCAGGTTTTACAAGTACACATGAGAATTCATATGTGACAACTGTGCTGATTACTTCTTCATCATCTATGTTTTCTTCAGTCTCTTCGCCTTCCTCAACTTCTACGCCGGGAATGATGCCTTCTCCTTCAGATAACTCAGGAATTGAGAAGTACTGCACATAATCAATCTTACGCATTTCAACAATCATATCAGCAACAGCTTCCTTATTAGGAGCAAGTACGCTAAAAGTAATAATGCCATCGATAGACTTAAAATTATTAATTCTTGTATTAGTAGGAAGAATCTTCTCCAAATCACCGATAAATGTTAATACCATTTCATTATTCGAATTTGTTGAATCCGCAAATGCCTTAACACTTTCGAACGCTGCCTTGGCACTCTCATAATTTGCCGCAATCTGCTCAACATCCTGAATGTCGGCAATCTTCTGTTCCAAAGTGGCCTTTTCTTCTACCTTACCATAGTATTTGATTAAAGTAAGTGAACTCCAAATAACTGCTGCAAGGATTGCAATTGCAAGCAATGCGTATAAAATCTTATCTGCAGTTTTGGAAACGTTTTCTTTGGTCTTTCCTCTGTTCAAGTTCAATCCGATAGGATTCAAAACAGCACCAAAGTTTGCAAGGTAACGAAGTGCAGTCTCACTTGTTAAGTATGACTTACTTCCTGCCTTAATACCCTGTAAGGTTGAGAAGTGAGTAACCTGAGCACCCAACTCCTGTCTTAAGACATCATCGATACCTGCAATCGCAGAACCTTCACCGAATACACGGATACCGTCAATAATACGATCCGGATTACGGCTTCTGTGGTATTCTACGATACGACCGATACTACTGATCAAGTAACGAACTGCTTCCGCATATTCTTCTTCAGTAACCTGACGATCTAACAAATCTCTGTTAGAAAGCAATGTCTTTGCTTCCTTCTCGGTTAACTTCTTAATCTCCATCATGGAGTTGATAACAGCATTCTTACCATAAGGTACGCTACGCTGTAAGATAACTGACTTACCACTCATAACGTTAACGAAAGTCATATCTTTTTCAATCTGTAATACGAGTTCAGTGTCGCCTTCCTTCATCTGTAAGCTTAACAACTGAAGTACAGAGTTACCTACATAGTCGATATCTTCTACCGTAAGTCTTAATTCATCTGCTAATTCATAATAACATTCAACAAGATCACGAGGCGCAGCAACTGCTGTAATACGCAGTTTCTTACCTTCCATATCCTGGAATGTTTCCATAATGCTGTGCGCAAAAAGGAAATCTCCTGTAGTACTCATAGGGAAGTACTCGCTTGAGTTTGCCTCCAAAATTGCTGCAACTTTCTTGTTTCCGCGAACGTAAGGAATTACAACTTCCTTATTCGCAATTTTCTTGGAAGAAATAGTAAAGATAACTTTACTTGCTGAGAATCCTCTTCCAAATACGCAACCCCTGATTGCTTCTGCAATTGCCGGAACATCAGTAAGATAACCGTCGTCCACAGCACCTGTCGGTGTGGCAACTTCTGTTGCATTGTTAACTACAACCATGGTTGCAGACTTCTTAACAACTTCACAGACACGAGTTACTTCGTTTCCAACGTAAATGGACAATAATTTCTGTTCCATTCTCTCGTTCCCCTTTCATGTAAGAATCTTAGTATATTTTGACTAAACCGGCAAAGCCGAATTTATTCCATAAATAATGTCGAATCCTGTTTCCTTCTACACAAAACAAAATCCTTAAACACCGACCGGCATCTTCTAAATTTGGAACAATGAAAGATACCAGTTAATAATCGGTCCGCCAAACAGAATCGTAAGATAAATACCTGCACAAAGGTAAGGACCGAATGCGAGCACATGCTCTTTCTTCTTATTAAAAATCATCTTGCAAATATGTATTATCGAACCAAGCACGCAACCAATCATCATTGCCAGAATAATTGCTTTCCAACCAAGCAACAATCCGGCCGCCGCCATCAGTTTCACGTCTCCGCCGCCCATACCGCGGCCCTTGGTAACCCACACAATTAACAGGAAGAATAAACTAACGGTAAAAAATCCGATTACATATTCATACCAGTGCGGATAGTCAATAATCACCCTGACAACGCCCAATACCGCAATAAAAACATTACAGCCAAATGGAATTTCCATTGTTCTCTCATCAATGACCGTAATGACAATCAATACCGACGTACATAAACAAAACAGGATAGTCTCCCACTGCAACCCCCACACTGCCAACACCGCAAGCCAAAGCAAGCCGTTCAGCGCTTCTACAATAGGGTACTGCCACGAAATTTTCTTTTTGCAACTGCGGCACTTACCGCCCTGAATCAAAAAACTGAACAGCGGAATCAGTTCATACCACTGAAGCACATGACCACAATGCATACAATGAGAACGTTCTACCGCAATATCTTCTTTCTTCGGTATTCTGTAAATACATACATTCAGAAAACTTCCGATTACTATTCCCAATAAACCGACCATAACGAACACAACAATGGTTCCGTTGGTTCCAAGCATTGCTAAATCTGCCATGTTATCTCCTACAAAAGACAGGTATTTTGATATTTTTACACACCTATCCAGTTATAAGAATTATAACAAATTAGACTTTTATCAGCAAGCAAAAATAGTATTTTTCTAAAGGAGTGTTTTATCTTTGTAAAATATTCACAATTAATTTACAAAGTTTTTGTTAATTTGTCACATTTTAAAAACTCGTAATGCCTACAACACCTTATTCATTACATCTAAAATAGGGGTTATTGGCAACATTTTCGCTAAAATTTGAAAAACCCCAATATGAAAACCGTCTACGGATACCGCCTTATGCAGCGCCGCATCTCCCAATGCCCTGCGTACTACAACCTCAGGTTTATTCATCATCGCTTTCTTAAAAGGACTGATTCCGCCGCCATATCTCTCGCTCACATCAAAGAACGGTGTATTCACAGGTCCGGGGCAGACGGCCATTACATAAATCTTTCTGGCTTTTAACTCCGCGCGAATTGCTCTTGAAAAGTTCAGTACATAGGATTTACTTGCGCCATATACGGAATATCCCGGAAACGGCATAAAGCCTGCGCTGGACGCCACATTGATAATATGACTGCCCCTTCTCATAAAGGGAAGGCACATAGATGTAAAATTTGTCAACGCCTCACAATTCAATCGAATCATGGCAGCCTGGTCTTTTGCCGTCATTTCCGCAAATTTTCCATGCAACCCCATACCGGCACTTTGAAACAACATTCGGATATTGGGATTTAACTTATACAAAACATCTTCGAATTCTGCCATATCCGCTTCATCTGTCACATCCATTGCAAAGGTACGTACACTTTTGGTCAGTTTCTTCTGTAATTCCAAAAGTTTTTCTTCTCTTCTGCCGATAATCCATATTTCATCCAAACTATGAAATCTTTTGTCAATTTGAATCGCCGCCTCCCAGCCGATGCCGGAAGTTGCCCCTGTAATAATCGCAACTTTCATTTATCGTTCCTCCCTGCATAACACCTATAAAGTTCCCAAACCATTTTAATTCTGTCTACAATTACAATATAAATTTCTTAAAAACGCTCCGCGTTATAACTTTTATATCCGTGCCCAAAAATTTCGCTTGCGCTTGTCACAATCATAAACGAATTGGTATCTACTGATTTTACCACTTCTTCTACTTTAGGTGCAACACGTTTCCTCACTACGCACATAATTATCTTTTTCTTTTTATCCGTGTATGCTCCCGTTCCTTCCAGATAAGTAACACCCACATCCAAATCTTCCAACAACTGTTTGGAAATCCGGTCCGGCATATCGCTGATAATATAAATCAGTTTTGCCTCATCTTTGCCATACAACACCAAATCCAGCACCCAGCTGGTAATCATAATTGCAATGACCGCATACATTGCCTTTTCAAAATCACGGAACACAAGAAGCGAGCCGGAAATGACAATCAAATCCACAATCAAAAACAACGAGCCTGTTTTTAAATGGGGATGCTTTATGCGCAACAGGCGCACCACAATATCCGTCCCGCCCGTGGTAAGGCCGCTTTTTAATACAGTGCCAAGGCCTACCGCAATGCAAATACCTCCAGCTACCGCCGCCAGCAACATATCCGTAGTAATCGGCTCCAATCGTTCAAACAGATTGGTAAAAGCCGTAATCAGCACCAGTGCAGATAAAGTCCCTGCCACAAACCGCCAGCCGAATTTCTTCCACGCAATAAGCAAAAGCGGAATATTTAAAAGTAAAATCAAGGTACCGGTCTCTACATGAATCAATCGATTCAAAAGAATGGACACGCCCGTTACCCCTCCGGGAGCCAGATTATTCGGATCAAGAAAAAGTGCTACGCCCGCCGAATACAGACAGGTGGCAACAATTACTTTAAATGCTCTGTAAATGACCGAAACCACCTTATTATTTCTTTTTTTCTCACTCTTTTCTTTCATAAAAACCTCTTTCCCTGCAAGCCACTCATTCCCGTTCACCATATAAAAGCAAACTCTTAAAATACCAAAAACAGGCAAGCCACGATATTATCTAGCATACCTGTTTTTATTATAAATTATTCTCTTTCAATATTCAATCAAGCAAGAGCGTTCTCTATGCAATATTTAATCATACGGAATCCACACACAACTACTCAATATCAAACAACGCATTCACAAACTGCTCGCTGTCGAATTTCTGTAAGTCTTCGATGGTCTCTCCCACGCCAATGTATTTAACGGGCACCTTAAGTTCCGACTGGATTGCTACCGCAATACCACCCTTGGCAGTGCCGTCCATTTTCGTCAGGATAATACCGGTAAGGTTTGTTACCTCGCCAAACTCCCTTGCCTGCATCAGCGCATTCTGTCCTGTGGTTCCGTCCAATACAATCAGATTCTCACGGTGTGCATTGGGGAATTCTCTCTCAATAATACGGTTAATCTTTTTTAACTCTTCCATAAGATTACGTTTATTATGAAGTCTTCCTGCTGTATCACAAATTAAAACATCCACGTTTCTGGACTTTGCCGCACTTACCGCATCAAAAATAACGCTGGCAGGATCCGAACCGGTATTTGCCTTAATAATCTCAACTCCGGCTCTGTTGGACCATTCTTCCAACTGTTCCACTGCTGCCGCACGGAACGTATCTGCTGCCGCAATCAGCACACGCTTGCCGTTATCTTTCAACTTACCGGCAAGTTTCCCTACAGAAGTGGTTTTGCCCACACCGTTCACGCCGATAACAAGGATGACAGACTGGGTATTTTCAAATTCGTAAGCAGTCTCGCCGACCTTCATCTGTTCCTTAATATTTTCAATTAAGAGTTCTCTGCACTCCTGAGGTTCTTTGATTCTCTGTTCCTTCACCTGCTTGCGCAAACGCTCCATAATTTCACCGGTAGCATTTACACCGATGTCTCCCATAATGAGTACTTCTTCCAGTTCCTCATAGAACTCTTCATCTATCTGCGAGTATCCTCTGAAAACAGAATCCATCCCTTGTACAATATTATTTCTTGTTTTCGTAAGTCCCTGTTTTAATCGGCTAAAAAATCCCTTTTTTTCCTCACTCATAAAAGACCCGCCTTTCTAAAAATCACTCATCATCACACGACTTCTCAAAAATATCATTGGTAAAGTGAACTTCTTTATGCGTCACCCTTCTGCAAATCCACGCTTACCAAGGTAGACACACCTTTCTCCTGCATGGTAATACCATAAAGTTGGTTTGCCTGATCCATGGTACCTCGTCTGTGGGTGATTACGATAAACTGTGTAGACTTTGTCATCTTGTGCAAATATTTTGCAAAACGGTCTACGTTACTTTCATCCAACGCCGCTTCAATTTCGTCCAACAGACAGAACGGTGAAGGCTTTAAGTTCTGGATGGCAAATAAAAGCGAAATCGCCGTCAATGCCTTTTCACCACCTGATAACTGCATCATATTCTGCAATTTCTTTCCGGGAGGCTGTGCAATAATTTTAATTCCCGCTTCCAAAATATCGTCATCATCCATAAGTTCAAGATTTGCCTGACCGCCGCCAAAGAGTTCTTTGAATACCTTGTCAAACTCATGATCAATTTCAGAGAAACGTTCTCTGAACTGCTTGCGCATTAATTCATCCAAATCCACAATGATTTTCTGAAGACTCTTCTCTGCTTCAATCAAATCTTCATGCTGCTTATGCAAGAAGGTGTAACGTTCCATTACATTTTTGTAATCCTCAATAGCATTAACATTAACATCTCCAAGACGCTTAATCTTATCTTTTAAGGACGCAACTTCCTTCTTCATTGCCGGCAAATCATTGAGTTCTTCGTTACGAAGTCCCTGGGCATCATGCAGGGTAATTTCATACTCCTGCCACATGTAACTGCTTTGGGAAGCCATAGATTCTTCCGCACGTTCTTTCTGGGACTTCAGTCGGAAGATTTCCTTGTCCAAATCGTTAATCTGTTTGCTTAATTTATCACGTTCTTCAAAGAAATTCTTTTGCTTTGCATTTAATTCATCCCTTTTACCGATTGCCGCATCCAGTTTAACCTGCGTATCGGATTTCGCGGTATGGGAAGCCGCAATGGTTTTCTCAATTTCTGCAATACTTTCCGTTTTATTAGCGATATCGCTGACACCGGAATGAATGCCGTCTTCGATTTCTTTTTTCTCGCTTTCGTGACGGACAATTTCTCCATCCACACGATCCAGGTTCTGTTGTTCAAATCCCTGTCTCTGAAGCAATTTCTCTACTTCTACATCCAGTTCGGCAACCTTATTTAACTTAAGTGTCTCTTCTGCTCTTGCTTCTTCCAGTTTCTTCTGGTTTACGCCGATTGCTTCCGTTTCACGCTGTTCCAAAGCCTGTGAATCAGCAAATTCTTTTTGAATTGCTTCTTTCTCCTGTGCAATATGCTGTAAAGATTCTCTCAAATCCTCTTCTTCCAGTTTCAGTTCGTCGAAACCTTTCTGCACATCGCCCTTCTTCTCCTGCGCCTGCATTACATTCAAGCGGGCTGTATTCTGACGAATAAAAGCACCCTGCAGATTATCTTTGGCATCTGCCATATTTTTACGGAGTTCGTTACGCTCCTTCTTTAAGTTCTCGATATCATCCAAAATGACATCAATTTCTTTTAAAAGCGCCTTGACCTTTTTCTCCAGTTCGTCCATTTCACGACGACGTCCCAACAGGTTACTGTTATTACGGAATGCTCCACCGCTGATGGCACCGCCGGGTACCAAAAGTTCACCTTCCAAAGTAACCATACGAATACCGTAATCAAACTTCTTGGCAATCTTTAACGCGTTGTCTACGGTATCTACCACAACAATACGCCCAAGCATTGCTTTGGCAACATCTTTGTACTTCGCTTCCAGATTAACCAACGCATCCGCCATGCCGATAACACCGGGTTCTTTCAACGCTTCCGGATTCTTAAATTCCTGAGGATTGGTTATGCTTGTCAAAGGTAAAAACGTTGCTCTGCCGTGCTTGTTATCCTTCAGGAACTGAATCATCTTCTTCGCAGTCGCTTCATTGTCGGTAACAATGTTCTGAATATTGCCGCCAAGCGCAGTTTCGATGGCCGTTTCATACTTAGCATCTACCTTGATAATATCGGCTACCACACCACAAATTCCCGGGTTAGAAGTTTTCTGTTCCATAACCTTCTTAACGCTGCTTCCGTATCCTTCATAGCGTTCCGTCAGGTTTGTGATTGCATCCAATTTTGATTTTTCCTGATGATAAAGCACCTGGGTGTCACGGAGTTTCTTGTCCATTTCCCCCAAATCATCATGTATTTTACCGGCGCGCTCCTCCATAACACGGATTTCATGATTGCGCTCTTCAATCTCTTTGGTCACTGCCTGGAAAGCCTCTTCCAATTTGGCAATCACATCATCCTGCTCTGCTTCTTCTGTTTTTGCCTTAAGAATGCGGGCATTCAGTTCAGACAGACGAATATTGTTCTGCTCTGTCATAGAATCCAAACGACTGATTTTGGCCTTAATGGTTGCTCGTTCGTTTAAAAGTTCAATGATGCAGTTCTTACTCTTTTCCACACTGAAATTTAATGTTTCAATCTCAGTCTGGCAGGCAAGAAGTTCTTCTCTTGCAGCATCTCTTGATGCAACCCCTTCTGCAGTCTTGGCATCAATCGCACCTTTTGCCTCTAAAATCACAGCCTTTTCTGCCTCTTTTGCAGCCAACTGTTCATTTACAGCCAAAAGTCGGGCATTCATATGTTCTTTGTTGCCCTCTGCTGAATGAATCTGTTCTTTTAAAAGTTTGATTTCACCCTCTAGCTTTTCACGCATAACATCGGTATTGGCAAGACTTGCACGGGATTCCTCAATCTCCTTTTCCAGTTCTGCCAGAATACCTTCTATTTCATCATATTCTGCTTTTAATTTATCATTCGCTTCATTCGCAATATTATAGTCATTTTCTGCAATAATGGCTTTTTTATCCAGTTCTTCCAACTGTTCCCGGACACGCTTGCTCTCTAAAAGAAAAACATTTACGTCCAATGTTTTCAACTCTTCTTTGTGCTTTAAGTAAATCTTCGCCTTTTCAGACTGCTTCTCCAAAGGCCCGATCTGCTTTTCAAGTTCGGATAAAATATCACTGACACGCACCAGGTTCTGTTGTTCAGCCTCTAACTTACGGCAAGCTTCCACCTTACGTCTTTTGTACTTCACGATACCTGCTGCCTCATCAAAGAGTTCACGACGATCTTCCGGCTTGGAACTTAAAATTTTATCAATCTGGCCCTGGCCGATAATGGAATAACCTTCCTTACCGATACCGGTGTCATAAAAGAGTTCGTTTACATCCTTCAAACGACAAACCGTACCATTGATTAAGTATTCGCTTTCACCGGAACGATAAATACGTCTTGCCACGGTTACTTCATCGTAATCAATGGCAAGAGAATGATCGGAGTTGTCCAACGTAATGGCAACATAAGCAGAGCCCACAGGCTTACGCATCTGGGTACCCGAAAAGATAACGTCCTGCATGGACGCACCACGCAACTGCTTAATTCTCTGTTCACCAAGAACCCAGCGTACCGCATCGGCAACGTTACTTTTACCACTACCGTTAGGACCCACGATACCGGTAATACCGTTATTAAATTTAAAAACAATTTTATTTGCAAAGGACTTAAACCCTTGCACTTCTATACTTTTTAAATACATGTTGTTACCCTTCTTGGAAACATTATGTTTCCCGCACTTCCTTCTTCCCCTGTTCGGTGTTCAGACTAAATACTATGCATTTTCCTGCATCTGTTTCAAGACAATATATGCTGCCTGCTGTTCCGCATCCTTCTTATTGTGCCCGGTAGCCGTTGCCATACATTCCTCATTGATATAAACGGATACTTCAAAGGTTTTATCATGCTCCGGCCCGCTTTCCGAAACCAATACATAGCGAAGAGTTTTACCACTTTGAGCCTGAATACGTTCCTGTAAAATACTCTTACTGTCGACAAACAACTGATTATCTTCCACATCATCCAAAACAAACTTATGGATAAATTTTCTCGCTTCTTCCAAGCCCCCATCTAAATAAATGCTGCCGATAATTGCCTCGAAGACATCAGAAAGAATGGAATTACGTTTACGCCCGCCGCCGCCTTCTTCGCCTTTGCCCAAAAGAATCAGTTCACCCAGGTTGATTTTCTTTGCACAATAGGCCAAGGCCGGTTCACATACCATAGACGCTCTGACTTTGGACATTTTACCCTCAGACATAACTGAATTCCCTTCATACAGAAATTCACTGCTGACAAGTTCCAAAACTGCATCTCCAAGAAACTCCAGACGTTGGTAATTCTCCCATTTATTGATTTTTAATTCATTCACAAAAGAACTGTGTGTTAATGCACATTTAATCAGTTCTTTATCTTTGAATTCGTAAAAAATTCGTTTTTGAATTTCTTCGATATTCATATCTACGTTCATATTACTTCTCCGCTGCTCTTTTTAAAAAAGAACGAATTTATTTTAAAAGAATTGTTTTCTGATTATCCTCTTCACAGAAAAAGCCCGTAAGGGCTTGTCTGTTATGCATTTCTTTTGGCGTTTTTAATCACTTCTATCGCTTCGCCTACATTTGTGATTTGTTCTACGTCTTCTGCCGTAACGGTAATATTCAACTCTTCTTCCACACCGCTCACAATCTGATAAACGTCGAGGGAATCAGCACCCAAATCTCCCAAAAAGGTGGTTTCCTCCGTAATCTCGTTCGGATCTACTTTGAGAATATTCGATATAGCTGTTTTTAGTACTTCAAGTTCCATTTTTTCTCCAATCTTGCTCTTATAATAATGCTTTAAGATACAAATTGTACTT
>JAZNLG010000006.1:0-2890 GCA_045578965.1 Lachnospiraceae bacterium
GGTATTTATCTGAACGAGGACGGGTCGGCAGGTACAATACAGCATTTGGATTTTGCCGTCTGAAAATTTCACGGGCAAAATTGAAAAATACCTTTGAAATATTCCTGTAATATGTATATAATATATCTGAATATGTTAAAATCTAAAAGTCGTGTATTCTATGATGAAAATTGGAAAAGAATAGAAACGGTTTTTGTGAATAAAAGATAGGATTTTATGGTTCAGAACAATATGTGAGGGAATACGGAAAGGAGTTCAGTATTATGTTTGGCGGCGATATCGGAATTGATTTAGGAACAGCCAGTGTGCTTGTATATGTAAAGGGAAAAGGTGTTGTACTGAAGGAGCCTTCGGTAGTAGCGTTTGACCGCGATACCAACAAGATTAAGGCAATCGGTGAGGAAGCAAGACTGATGCTTGGTAGAACACCGGGCAACATCGTAGCGGTACGTCCGTTACGTCAGGGTGTTATCTCGAACTACACCGTTACCGAGAAGATGCTCAAGTACTTCATCCAGAAGGCAATCGGCAAGAGCAGATTCCGTGGCGTGGTAAGTGTATGTGTACCGAGTGGTGTTACCGAAGTGGAAAAGAAGGCAGTAGAGGATGCTACGTATGAAGCAGGCGCAAAGAGCGTTGCGATCATTGAGGAGCCGATTGCAGCAGCAATCGGTGCAGGTATCGATATTGCCAGACCTTGCGGTAACATGATCGTAGATATCGGCGGCGGGACAACCGACATCGCAGTAATCTCTCTGGGCGGTACGGTAGCAAGTACTTCCATTAAGATTGCAGGTGATGATTTTGACGAAGCGCTGGTGCGTTACATGAGAAAGCGTCATAATCTCTTGATTGGTGAGCGTACCGCAGAAGATATTAAGATTAAGATTGGTTCCGCATACAGAAGACCGGAGACGGTAGCAATGGATGTACGCGGACGTAACCTCGTAACAGGTCTTCCGAAGACGATTTCCGTAACTTCGGAGGAGACAGAAGAAGGACTTCGCGAGACGACGTCCCAGATTGTAGAAGCAGTACACAGCGTACTCGAGAAAACTCCGCCGGAACTTGCAGCAGATATTGCAGACCGCGGTATCGTGTTGACCGGGGGCGGATGCCTCCTGTACGGTCTGGAAGAGCTGATTGAAGAAAAGACCGGTATTAACACCATAACAGCAGAGGATCCGATGACGGCAGTAGCAATCGGAACCGGTAAATATGTAGAGTTTATTGCAGATAGAAAAGACAAACGTTAAGAACGGAAGTACCGAAGCGGCGGTTGACCGCAACGTGCTTTCGGGAAAGTGACAGGTGAAGGATGGTCAGAGGATTATATACCGGCTGGACCGGCATGTATAATGAACAGAAACGCTTGGATGTTATTTCAAACAACCTTGCGAACTCCGCGACCGTAGGTTTCAAAAAAGAAGGCGCAACCAGCCAGTCTTTTGATGATGTACTTGCGATTAAGGTGCGGGATGACCATGGCGATGCTTACATCGGCAATATGAGCCTTGGCGTAAAGATCGGCGAGGTATATACGGATTATTCGCAGGGTTCGGTAAGAGAGACCGGCAATACCTACGATCTGGCAATCGACGGCAGTGGTTTTTTTACCATTGATTATACCGATGCGAACGGCAATACTTCGACGCGCTATACCAGAGCAGGCGAGTTCCTGATTACCAAAGAAGGTTATGTGGTAACCAGCGAGGGACAGCATCTGATGGGCGAGAGCCAGTGGCTTCAGGTACCGGTGGATGCGGTTGAAGTAATGGTTGATACAGACGGAACGGTGTATGCAGACGGAACTGCAGTAGATAAGGTGCGGCTGACTGACTTTGAGGATTATAATTATCTGAAGAAGTTCGGCGAGACTATGTACCAGCCGGTACAGGGAGCAGTGGAGAAGGATGCAACCGGCTCGATTCTTCAAGGCTTTACCGAACAGTCCAATGTTAACGTAGTCAGCGAGATGGTAAACCTGATTAACATTACCCGTGCATATGAAGCAAACCAGAAAGTGATTAAGGCAATGGATGATTTGCTTCAGATTGATGTAGGCATCGTGGGTAAGGTTTAATAAGAAAGTGGGTGGACGTGTATGGTACGTTCTTTGTGGACTGCAGCATCGGGTATGATTGCGCAGCAGACCAATGTTGATAATATTTCCAATAATATTTCCAATGTAAATACCGTCGGATACAAGAAGCAGACGACGCAGTTCCAGTCGCTTCTGTATGCAAAATTACAGACAAAGACCACGGACAACAACGGTGACCCGAAGCCGGTCATCGGTCAGGTGGGTTCCGGTGTGAAGGTGTCAGGTCTGGTGTCCCAGTTTACGCAAGGTGCACTGACAGAGACCGGCAACCAGTTCGATATGGCAATCGACGGGAATGGATTTTTTGTATTACAGATGGCAAACGGCGAGATCGGATATACCCGTAACGGTTCGTTCGGCATGAATGTCAGCGCAAATGGCATTACCCTTGCGAATTCTTCCGGTTGTCCGGTGCTGGATATGAACGGAGAAGCGATTACTGTTCCGGCAACCTGGAATACTGCGGATATCGAGTTTGACGATGAAGGTTATCTGTTGTATCCGGATGAGACCGGCACCAAGGTGAGAACCGGCGTGCAGATCGGTCTGGTGCAGTTCAACAATCCTTCCGGCCTCGAGAAGTTATCCGGTTCGGTATTGAGAGAATCAGAAAACTCCGGTATGCCGCGTTGGGAGAGTACGGATGAGGCATTGAAGGACAGCAAGGTAATCACAAGATACCTCGAGGCTTCTAATGTGCAGACGGTAGACGAGATCGTTAACCTGATTGTGGCACAGCGTGCTTATGAGATGAACTCGAAGACCATTCAGGCAGCAGACGAGATG
>JAZNLG010000007.1:0-2176 GCA_045578965.1 Lachnospiraceae bacterium
GCCTGTATTGATACGGTCTACCAAGGTATTGGTAAATACGTTCTTTTCACATACCCATTTTTCGAAATCTTCTCCTAAATTCCAGAGTTTTGCATACTGTAATACGCACTTCTTTAAGTTATCACCATTTCTGTCAATCAACTCGCAGGGCAGAAAAATAAATCCGTCCAATCCCAATTCAAATCGCTTCTTAAGAAGGAGGGTAACCTTCGCAGGAAACGTTTTGGGAGGCATATCCGTAACCTGATCCGCATCTGAGAATACGATACCGGACTCGGTTGTATTGGATACCACAAAACGCATTTCCGGATTCTCTGCCAATGCAAGGTATGCATCAAAATCTTCATAAGGTTTTACACATCTGGAAATCACATCCACGATAGTTTTATCAACGCCTTCCACACCACGGATGACATGTGTATAAACACAATCCTGCGCACTTAACATATCACACATACCGTTTTCAATCGGCTGTACAACGACAACGTTTCCGTTAAAATCACTGCTATCATTCACCTTCTGGATCATCCAGTCCACAAAGCCGCGAAGAAAGCCGCCTTCACCAAACTGAATTACTTTTTCCGGTCTTACTTTTTTTACATGGTTCATCTTAAATACCCCTTCCGTGTATATACACTTTTATATTTTTTGACAACTTGGGAATCTAAATTAAATTCTCTGATTTTATTCTATCGCAATAGTCCATATTTTTCCTTTAAAAAATTGTTTCCGTGTCTAAAATAATCTTGATTTTTTTGATATGTGTTGTACAATAAAAGCAAAGACAATCGACGTTGTTTCATTTGCCAATGCAGAAATGATGGGAGGTTAAGAAAATGCGTAGAAATATTGCAAGATACTTACCAAATTACTATTACAGTAAAGTAGTTGATATCATTGACCATGAATCTACTCATCATTACCACCACGCCTTTGAAATCTACTATATGTTAAAAGGCGAATGTAACTATTTTATCGGAAATCGTTCCTACAAAGTTGTAGCAGGTGATGTTATCCTGATTCCTTCGGGTGTAATTCACAGAACCAACTACGAAGGAAAACCGCATACCCGCCAGTTAATTAACTGCTCTTTGGATTACATACCGGAATCCATCCGTGATCGTCTGGCAGACAGCGATTATCTGTATCGTAATGATTTGGTGCGCACACAACTTGATGAAATTTTTAATAAAATCGAGCATGAATATGAATATCCCGATGGATTTTCAGCAGATGTTTTAAAATGCTACACTGCAGAATTACTGTTTACGATATTCCGAAACAAAAATGAATTCGAGGTCAAAGTCGAAGAAAGCAGTTTAATCAGTCAGACCATAAAATATATTAAAAATAACTATATGAACGAGGTCAAATTGTCTGCGGTTGCGAAACAGTTTTCTGTCAGTGCCGAGCATTTATCAAGAGCCTTCAAAAAAGAAACCGGTTTCGGTTTTAACGAATACCTGACCATCCTACGTCTGCAAAAGGCAGAGGATATGTTACGGAACGAACCCGGACGTGCAGTCAGTGAAATTGCCTACTCCTGCGGTTTTAACGACGGTAACTATTTCTCTTATAAATTTAAGGCTGCCTACGGGGTGTCTCCTTCCCAGATAAGAAGTAAGGCCGCACCTCGAAAATCCAAAATCAAACTTTCTGACCAAGAGGAAAACTAATGCAGTATCATATTTCCGACAGCAATATTATGATAGAAAATCAAATCTACAGCAATGCATTATCTGCCAAATCAATTCACGAAGACGGTTTACCCTACGGAACCTTCCGCACCTATACCGTATTGGCGGATGGTGATAACATCACCTTCCGAAACTGTACCTTCGAAAATACTGCCGGTCCCGGTTGCGAAGCCGGTCAGGCAATCGCATTATATATTGACGGCGATAATATCACTTTGGAAGACTGCATTTTGCGCGGGCATCAGGATACCCTATTTTTAGCCCCTCTTCCCGAAAAAGAAATAATTCCCGGCGGTTTTTTAGGTCCCAAACAGTTCAGTCCGCGTACGCCCCGGATAGTTTATTTCAAAAACTGTCTCATTGAAGGTGGTGTGGACTTTATCTTTGGCGGTGCAACTGCTTATTTTGATAATTGTGAATTTAAAAGTGTAGAAGAAGGTTACGTGTTTGCACCTTCCACGCCCAAAGATACAAACATT
>JAZNLG010000008.1:0-10173 GCA_045578965.1 Lachnospiraceae bacterium
GTCTTATTTTCTTTTAACTTAAAAAGTTTTTCGAGCATACCTTCTCCTCCTATTTGCCCTCGTATGTAATGACCGAAGCCACATCATACTTCTGTAACTTGTCCCTGCCTTTTAATCCGGCAAGTTCCATTAAAAAGATAATTTTGACCACTTCACCGCCAAGCATCTCAATCATTTTGGCGCATGCTTCAATTGTACCGCCGGTAGCAATCAAATCATCCACCAATACAACTTTCTGCCCGGGCTTAATGGCATCCTTGTGCATCTCTACTTCTGCACTGCCGTACTCCAAATCATAGGTTACCGAAATGGTTTCACAGGGTAATTTGCCTTTTTTGCGTGCCGGCACAAAAGGTTTTCCCATTTCATAGGCAATAGGCACGCCGAAGATAAATCCTCTGGATTCTGTCCCGACAATCACATCGAAATCAACCCCATCCAATAACTTCATCATAGAGTCAATTGCCAGTTTTAATCCATCGGCATCCTGCAATACACTGGTAACATCGCGGAAGATAATCCCTTCCTCGGGAAAATCCGGAATACTTCTTACATATTCTTCGATTTTCTTCAAACCATACCCCCTTCTTATCAATACATGATAATTGTTTTTGTACAGGGTTATTGTAACATAATTATCAGGTGTTTAACAAGAATAAAGATTATGCTTAAACTTCAAATACACCGTTATTTTTCTTTGTTTCTTATCCCCTCTTCCATTATAATCGTCAATGCATCTTGTTCTGCTGTAATCCATATATAACTGCTCACCTGCTCCAACCGCTCCAGTGTATCAACGTGCGGGTGTCCGTACACATTATTCTCGCCACATGAAATCACTGCAATGTCAGGACTGATTCTTTGGATAAATTCTTCCGAATTACAGTCAACAGCAGAGCCGTGATGCCCGACTTTTAACACTGAAACATCTTGAATCCCGCCGCTTACCGCTTCCGCTTCTGCCTGCGTCCCGGCATCTCCCATAAAAAGGGCATCTCCTGATTCACATGCAAAATACAACACCAACGAGGCAGCATTTTCATCCTCATAAAACAAATCCGATTCAGGAGATAACACGCTCCATTTTCCTCTCGCAACGGCCAAATTCTCACCGGCAGACAGTAATTCTATCCTAATTCCTTTCTCCTCTGCCAATGCAGTAATCTCCGCAAATTCTTCCTGCAGAATCTCCGGAATATACAATATCTCCACCCGGATACCACCCATATCCTCCATTTCACACAACTCCGTAAAACCACTTGTATGATCTTTATCAGGGTGTGTCAAAAACCAGCCGTGAACCGTTGTAATTCCGTGATACTTCAAAAACGGAATCAATACATATTCTGCAATATTCTCTCGAGAAGTACTGCCGCCGTCAATCATGTATACTTCTCGTCCTGTCTCTACGCATATACCATCTCCCTGCCCTACATCAAGAAATGTCATTCTGCAGTCATAGCACTTCGGGACCAATAAAATTACGACCAAAAACACCATAATCACAATCTGTATACATCGGACATTTATCATTATTTTACGAATACATTTCTGTTCCCGCACATACGCATTCTGATGTCCCCGGGCATATGCGTTTTCACTGCTTAAGGAGCGTATCAGAAGTTTTCTTTTTAATTTTAAAACAAACCAAATCATAATACAGAGCACAATATAAAAGAACCAAACGTGCCAGGGTTCCGGTGCTCCGGTGCGGTAAGAATTTCCGGGCAATTCGGAAACCAGGGATAATAGTTTCTCATAAAAAGCCAAAATCATATGTATAAGAAAAGCACACAAACCGGCAAAAAACGGCCACAAATTCCCCGACATAATGATTCCAAGGCCTAATCCCAGCAATAACGGCACCAGCGGTAAAACACACACATTTACAACAATGGAGTATATGGGCACTTCGTAATAGGTGGCCATAATAACCGGCAATGTCATATACGTAACCGCAAAACTAACCCAGAGCCCATCCGCAAATTTCATATGATGCTTATGAATTCCCAAAAAAGTCGGATATAAAACCACAATACCAATCACTGCCAAAAACGATAGTTGTACTCCGGAATCAAACATCAAAAGCGGTTCCCATACCGCCAAACAGGCTGCCGCCACCGCCATAGAAGTTATTTTGTCGTGACTTCTCAAAATTAACGGTGCTATCTGTCCAAAACCAAACATTACAATCGCACGAAATGCAGAAGGCGGCATTCCAATCATAATGCCGTATAACACAATAAAGCCAAGACTTATCGCCACTGCCACCACTCTTTTACAACGCAGGTAATTTAATAATTTACAAACGCATCCTCCTATCATGGAAATATGCAAACCGCTGATGGCCAGAATATGATAAATGCCGACACTGCGGTATAATTCCTTGGTTTCCGCTTCAATGTTGCTTTTATTTCCAAGAAGCATCGCCTCCATCACACCGGCATCTTCTGCGGTAAGATATTGCCGCAATTGTTTTGTTGCATACTGATGCGCTAAGGCGAGTCCCTGCAGAATTACATCATAATTTTGTCCGGTTGCCACAAGTTCGCCATCGTATAAAACATATGCATATCCACGACTCCGATAATAGGTTGCACTGTCAAAACCGCCCGGATTATCCGCCGTATGCGGCAACGTTAAAACGCCTCGGACAGCCACATTCTGCCCAAGTTTTAAATTATAACTTCCTGTTACATAACATCGAAGTCCTATTGAATTGGAATTTGTGATTTCTTCGGCCGAATTGCCATAGAAAAAAACATCCGATAAAAAAAGAATTGTCTGCCCGTTTCCGGATTCCCATGAATCAAGTCTCCCCTGCAAGGTAACTGCCTCACTTGGCAATTCCCCTGCCGGAAACTTTTTTTCATAAATACCATTTTTAACAATACATACGATAATCACCAGAATACAGAACAGCGTCAGCGGTCGCCTGATTTGCATCCAAACTTCCTTTCACCCTATAAAATACTGTTAAATGAATAATTTTTTCGCTGTACTTCATCACTTATCTTATGTGTATCAATTTACATCTACTTGATTTTTTCCATATTAACCATGTGTGAATCTTTACTCTTGGTTCACTTCCACTTCTTCCACTAAATCCAGATTTCTTCCAAACGTTGTATTCAGGTTCATACTCTCGCGGTAACTGATTTCACTTTCACCATTTACCAGAATCTGTACTTTATTTACATTCTCCAGTTCAACCAGTGAATTTACAATGGAATAAATAGTCACTTCCGAATTAACGGTATACACCTGAGTCAAAAAAGTCTGGTCCAAATTTACATAGCAGGTACCATCATTTACCGTTACATTAATCACTTTGGTTGCCGGATTAATGGTAGGATTGGCACCCGAAAGTTCCGGTCCTTTGATTAACTGCTCCATAACAAGTTTTTCCAAAGACACATTGGTATTGTACTCTATTTTACGATTAACCGGTACCAATGCTGTTCCGTCCGCATTTGCAAAATACAACTGTAGCGTAACTTCTTCATATGCATTGATTTCAGTGCCGGCATTATCAATAAACTGTTCGGCATTCATCATTCCTACAAGGATACCCGCATGATCAATCATCGGCTCTCCTTCGATTGTAAATTCAACTGCCTCAATTCCTTCAATCTGTGTTACGGAACGTACAATGGCGGCTCTTACCAATATCTCCGTGGTTGGAGGCATATCCTTATACGTTTTGGCAAAATTAATAACAAGTCTTCCATCCTTCACTGCACTGGAATAAATCTCTACCGTTGCCGGCAAAGAGGCCTTCAATTTATTCTCTTCCGGCTCTGTTCGCATCATATCCAAAACTTCCGTCACCGCTTCCCGCTGCTCTGCAGTTAACAAACTGTATTCCACGGGAACAATGGCGGTTTCTTCACGATTCATATAATAAATCTGTATGATATTCTGTTGTTCCTCTCCGCTTTCCCGGCCGCATGCGGTTATGCAACCGCATAATAACACAAGAAGCAGACATCCAAACCATTTTTTCATAAAAGACGCTCCGTCATCGCAACTTACTGAATATAAGATAAAGGAACTTTTACACTAAAAACCGTTCCCTCTCCGGGTTCACTTTTTACCTTAATAGAACCCCTATGCATCAAAATCGTGCTTCTGGTAATGGCAAGACCTAGTCCGGTACCGCCAATCTCTCTGGAATGAGACTTATCCACACGATAAAAACGTTCAAAAATATGCTTTTGATCCTCTTCTTCCATACCAAGTCCGGAATCCGCCACTTCAAACGTAAAAAACTGGTGGTCCGCATCCAATGTCACCTTAACCCAGCCTTCTTCACGATTGTACTTAATACCGTTCTCGATTAGATTGGTAATAGCAAGGGATAACTTCACCTCATCCACTTCCGCGATTACCTGACGCTGGCTTTCAAAGATCAAGTCAATTCCCTGTTCCTTTGCCAAAGGCATCAAACGTTTAAAAATTGATTCCATCAGTTTATTAATATCAACACTTTCGATATTGGGCTCCGAAGCAGTTTTATCCAATTTTACCAAAGATAAAAGATCGTTGATAATCTTGTTCTCTCGATCAATCTCATGGACAATATCGGTCATAAATTCTTTGTACAATTCTACCGGCACATCTTCCTGGGTATTCAAGGAATCCGCCAATACTTTTACGGAAGTAAGCGGCGTCTTTAATTCATGAGAGACATTGGACACAAACTCCTGTCTGGAATCATCCAAAACTTTCATGCGGGCCATCAACTGATTAAACGCATCTGTAATATGTTCTAACTCGGTGTAATCCTGCGTCTCTATTTTGTCGTTGGTAAAGCCTGCTTTTACTTCATTGATTGCAGTGGTCAATTTGTCAAACGGCTTCATCATGGCCCTGGGCACGGCAACTGCTGTTCCAAAAACCACAATCAGTACGAGCAGAGCAATCAATACTGCCTGACGGTCCAAAATCTCCTGATTGGTAACAATACTGTCAGCAGATACACTGGTCAAAATAACTCCTACTACTTTTGACTCCTCATTCACCATCATGGTAATCGGCACCGTCATTTCTATGTAGTTATTGTTATCATCATAATTATTAATGCTCTCGCCTTTAAAACACCGAATTACTTCTTCCGAAATAATGGTTTTGCCCTGACTGACATTATAGGTATCTTTGATGACCTTAAAACTACTGTTAATAATCAATACGCGTCCATCATATAAATTGGACAACATATTCAATTCCGCATTCACAACATCAGATCCCTGGTCCTGCAAATAATTATACGTAATCAGGTGATCAGCAAGAATCTTAATTTGATTCTGTACATCCAGAGTACGCACTTCCAGTGCACGGTTAAAATAACTCTGCATAATGCCAAAACGCATAATAAGGCAACAAAACAAGCCTATCATCATAATAAGCATACCCAGCCGAAACTTCAGACTCCGGAATACTGTGATTTTATTCAGTTCGCTTTTGATTCGTCCGAATAAATTCATTTTTTATCATCCTTTGTAGTAATATCCCTGACCCCATTTCGTGCAAACATATTTCGGTTCGCTGGCCTTAGGTTCAATCTTCTCACGCAAACGTCTTACATGTACGTCAACGGTACGCACATCTCCGGGGAAATCATCGCCCCAAACCGCACGCAACAATTTCTCTCGGTCATACACCTCATCCGGATGTGTCACCAAAAGTTCTAAAACATCAAATTCCTTCGCGGTAACATTTATTTCCTTTCCGCAAATGTGCAAACGCTTGCAATCTCTTTCCATACGGATATCACCGGATACAATCAAATTGGATGCACTCTTCTGAGGCGGATCAAGACGACGCATAACCGCTTTCATTCTTGCCTTTACTTCCAGCACATTAAAAGGTTTGGTAATATAGTCATCCGCACCATATTCAAGGCCCATAATTTTGTCCATATCATCGCCTTTGGCCGTCAACATAATAATAGGCACATTGGAATACTCACGAATCTGCTGGCACACTTCCATCCCCGACATTTTCGGCAACATAATATCCAGCAAAATAATATCATATCCGTTGTTTTGCGCAAGTTGCAATGCTTCTTCTCCGTCATAAGCACAATCCACTTTGAACCCATCCTGTTCCAAACTGAATTTCAGCCCTTTTACGATTAATTTCTCATCATCCACCACTAAAACTTTGTTGCCCATTTTACTACGCCTTTCTATCTTCTGTCTTTATTATCATTTGCATTCTATATATGTACTGACCCTTGCATAGATCCCTTCCTTAATCCCGGGCACCCGCATCAGGTCTTTTACACTCTCAAATCTTCCGTTCTCATCACGGTAGGAAATAATAGCATCCGCACGGCTCTCTCCGATACCGGGAATTTGACACAGTTCCTCCCGGTTCGCCGTATTGATGTTAATCAGTCCGCTTGCGGATACATAAGCAGACTCCCCGATAAAAGGAATTCGAATCTGTTCTCCATCCGACAATTCCTGTACAAGGTTTATCGCCTCCCGGTCTGCTTCCGAATCAAAATCACCTGCCATCAGCACCGCATCATTGATTCTGCTTCCTGACGGCAATTCATATACGCCCGGATTGACCACCGCACCGCAAATATGCACATACAGAGTCCCATTCTCTTGCTCTAGCGCTTCTTCCCAAGCACCGTCTTCGCCAATCACAGATTCCTCCCGGCCCGTATCATCCGCAATCAAACTGCCGTCCTTATTTAAAAGCAATTTCTCCTCCCCGCAGGCAACCAAAGTAATTGCCAGCAGAAGAAAAATAACCACCTTATATATTCTGTTTTTCATCTGTCAGTTTCCTTTCGTGTTATCACAAAAGTCCCTCAAACCGACGCCATTTTCAGTTTAAATTAAAACCTCTTTTATTACAAGATGAAACACTTGTTTTTTTGGAATTTTTCATCGACAATTCTTTTACCACTTAAACAAAATCACCCCTGTAATCGCAATGGCCATCCCTATGACTTTACGCCACTCAAAAGGTTGTTTTTCCACTCCGAACATTCCAAGCAATTCAATTCCGTAAGCCACAATCAACTGTGAAATCACAATGAACATTACCGCTTTGGCAGGTCCCAGCATATCCATGGCTTTAATTACCGTTATTGTAATAAAAGCACCAATTACACCACCCAACAGCATATATTTCGGCTGCACCAACAACAGTGATGTTACCGGAGTTCTTTCTTTGATCAGCCACGCCGCCACGCAGACAATCAACGCAGTAAACTGCACAAATGCACTTGCAAGCCACATCCCCGATGTTTTTGTTACCTGTGTATTAAAAACACCCTGTACACTCATCAGGGCACCGGATAAAATCGCAATCAAAAAACCGATCATTTTGCACCTCACTTTTTTGCTTTTAGTGTGTGTAAAACAATCGGTTTTATTCTCTTTTATTGTGAAAATCCGTTACCGAAAACACATCCGATTGCTTCCGATTGCAAACTACTCCTGTGTAATATAACTCTCGGTTACCACAGGTGTTTCCAACTTCAGTTCATTCACCTCTTCACCGGAGATTTCCTTTTTTACCTGGGAAGATAAATCCATCAGTTCGGCATTCACATCCCCGCCGTTCCATATGTTGGTATAGCACAGTTCCGCGAGAATCCAGAAGTTACTGTTTTCCACGATTTTAGGAAGGGCAACACTGTTTTCGTAACACTTCATCATATCTGCCATAGCCGCCACGGGATATTCTTCCAAATAATGTGCACATAACTTGCCGGAGCGTGCATACAGGTTGTCCGCATACTCCACTGTAATAAACCGGGCAAAATCTTCCGCCGCTTCCTGCTTATCACTGTATTCGTTTACAGCCGCTACCGTAGTTACCGACAAGGGCTTAAACTTCAAAGTATCGTTTAGCATCTCAATGGATGTAATTCCGTATTCCCCCACAAAAACACCTTCAGTTTTGGCCTTTTCAAGGGTATTCAGCATATTGGTTCCGCCAATGGTAAACATTACCTTACCACTGATAAAATCTTCTTTTACGCTTTCATAATCCACTTCTTTGGCATCAATGGAGAAGAACTGGTTAAAATCCTGATACACGGACAAACAATACATAGCATCCGTATTATAGATGTCAATTTCATTCCGATCGTCACCATGGATTCCGCCGGTATTCATATATGCACCGGCAAAGCCGTAATTATACATTACATCCGCAACATCCCACAAAAGATAGGTTTCCATTCCTTCCACCGGATCATAGGTATTGGCAAACTCAAGTAAGCCTACCATGGAAGTAGGTAAAATGCTTTCCTTCGTACTTTCCCCACCGGCCATTTGCGCCAAATAAGTATCGTTATAAAAGAATCCTGCCGTTTCATAGGTAAACGGATAGCCTAAAATTTTATCATTATACGTAACCGCATTTAAAGCCACCTGCGGATAATTTGCGGTATTCAATACTCCTGCCTTATCCTGTATGGGTGCGGCCAGACCGGCCAGTCTTGCTTTCTCCAAAGAATCACTGTTTACAATGTATGCATCCGGACCGTTCCCGGTATGAACGGAAGCCTCCTGGATACTCTCTAAATATTCCAAACCGGAAACCATTTTAAGGCTTACCGCAATTCCGGTCCGTTCCTGATACGCAATAGCCGCCTCATTCAAATATGCTTCCATTGCTTCATCCGTATACCATACTGTAATATTGGTCACATTACTGTCTGTCAAATTATTTTCCTTCGCTGCCGGCACATAAATTCTTGCACTGATTACCAATAAAACAATACAGCAAAGTAAAATAATAGAAAGTATTTTTTTTGTCATCTTGTTTCTTTTCCTCTAATTATGCATTGGCGGCAAACGCTTCATCCAAAATAGTAATCATTCTGTCCACATCTGCTTCCGTAATGGTAAGGGGAGGCAGGAAACGAATAATATTGGTTCCCGCATTAATCAACACAAGACCTTTATCCAAAGCTGTATTGATGATTGCCGCAACAGGTTCCTTACATACAAGTCCCTGCATAAGCCCCGCACCTCTGCGCAACTCGATTACATCGTACTTTGCAGCTATTTTATCCAATTCCGCTTCCAGATATGCGCCCACCTTCTGCACATGTCCGCAAATATCTTCTTTTTCAAAGATTTCAAACACTTTGGTAATTGCCGCACCCACAAAAGGATTGCCGCCGTAAGTACTGCCGTGATCTCCTGCTACCAGCGAACTGTCAGCCACCTTCTGTGTCATCAAAAATGCGCCTACAGGCACGCCGCTTCCCAACGCTTTGGCTGTAGTCATAATATCAGGACGGATACCGAATTTCTGCCATGCAAACATATAACCGGTTCTTCCCATACCGCACTGCACTTCATCTAAAATCAATAAAATATCTTTCTCATCACAAAGTGCACGAACCTTCTTCAAAAAGTCTTCTGTAGCAGGAGTAATACCGCCTTCACCCTGCACGGTTTCCATAATAATCGCACAGGTTTTATCCGTCACCTGAGACAAAACACTGTCAAAATCATTGATTTCGGCAAACTTAATATTACCAATCATAGGCTGGAATGCTTCACGATACTTGGGCGTTCCGGTTACGGACAATGCACCCATGGTTCTTCCGTGAAAAGAATGTTCCAATGCAATTATTTCATGGTCTGTATTTCCATCTTTATTGTAGGCATATTTTCTTGCTGCCTTAATGGCACCTTCCACTGCTTCTGCACCGCTGTTGGTAAAAAATACACGATCCAATTTTGCCGCCTTGGTCAAGGCCTTAGCTGCCGCAATAGCGGGTTCATTGTAATAATAATTAGAGGTGTGAAGAATTTTATCAATCTGGGCTTTTAAAGCATCATTGTATTCCTTATTGTTATAACCCAACGCAAAAACGCCGATACCGGATACAAAATCCAGGTATTCCTTGCCATTGGTATCATATAAACACACACCGTCGCCATGGTCAAATACAACCTGAAAACGATTATAAGTATGAAGCAGAACGGATTCCGCTTCGTTGATAATATGCTGCATACTGTTCTCCGTTTCCATACGCACAAATCATAAAAACTTCATCAGGTGTTTTATATAAAATCCTGCGTATTTTTACATATTTTAGTTCTCGTAATTCAAAGGATCCTCGTCTGCAATAATGGCAGTTCCGATACCCTTCTTGGTAAAGATTTCAAGTAACAGGCAGTG
>JAZNLG010000009.1:0-2485 GCA_045578965.1 Lachnospiraceae bacterium
TTTTATATCACTATCATCATTCCTAAAAACATAAATGCATTTGCTATATTTCCCTTTGCTGGAATCTTCGTAGGCGATAAAACAATAAAAGCCGTCAATGTATTAAATACACAAGCCCACCTAGGTAAATCGGTTGCACCGGTTACCACAAGAATAAATAAAGTAATTACAAATATTAAAAGTCCCACATACGCCACCGAAACAGCAACAGTCTTTTTGAAAAAATCCATAACAACCTGTAGCGCTTCCTCTGTTCTTCCGAGTTTCACGTAATACCATTCCGTAGCTCCGCACAGAACATGATGAGCAGCAATAGGTATCAAGAAAAACATTGCAGAAAAAAGCATTACTTTTGATGCGATTGGAGAATATACTTCCATATGTTCAGCCAAGCCAATGTATCCAAACGAAGCCATAAACAAAGCTACAACTCCAAGTAACATTGCCATTTCCAACTGTTTTAACGGCATAGTAGAAAAAACCTTTTTCATCTTCTCCGGCTCTTTTGCCATTGAAAAATCAAATTTGCCACTTTTTGAATATGCCATCATACAATCTGTAATACCACATATTACATGTCCAAGAAAACCTATTAACATCAATAATTTCACCATTATACCTTTAAAACCTCCATTTCCCGAAATATAAAAACCCAAGCACAGTGACAAACTATACTTGGGTATATATCAGGAATATACAGACTTCATGCATAGTTTCACTACACATGAGTCTCGCAATTTAAAACAAGCCAGACCGAAAGGTCAGTATGTTGACTTGCTACGTTATACGCTTGCTACTCCCTCATGGGATTTATTGAGAATATTGTATCATCAAGAATCTTTACTGTCAAACACTTTTATCATCCACTTCATGTATTGCGTAAAAGCTGATTTTTATCCTTAATTTTTTCCAAATATACAAATTGCAGTTCCTCAGATACTGCCTCTTCCTTATATTTTTTATACCCTAATTTCTCATATAATCTTATATTACTAATACTTTTGGTGCTGGTAAATAACTCATATCTTTGATTCGGATATTCCTGCTCCATTGCCAAAAGAAGTTTTGTGCCAAGGCCCTGATTCTGCATACTGGGGTGAACCATCAATTTACCGATATAAACCGTTTCGTTCTCTCGGTATGCTCTCACAGAACCTATGATAGTTCCTGCTCCATCTACTGATTTTAAAACAGTTCCTTTTTCATATTCATCAAAGACTTCTTCAATGGTCTGCTTTAAAGGCGGAATGTCCATACTCCCAAAGAGTTTCGCTTCACTTTGGTAAGCCAGATATTGTAATGCCAGTATCTCTTTTAAATCTTTTTTCTCTGCTTTTTTTATTGTAATCATATAAAATCTACTTCCCTTTCAATCTCCTAAGCAATCCAATACCTAAAATAAACACACATCCACCAAGAACAATAAAGAATATCCAAATAATATTCCAATACGGTGAATTTGTATCAAACATCATTTCAAGTAGTCTGCTCCAAAACTCCATTCCGATTGCAATTGCAAACAAATCAAACAATACATAGCTACCGCCGAATATGTATATCCATCGCCACCAATAATTACTTTTGCGATTTTTGATAAATGTAATAATTCCCAAAACACACAAACCGGCGAGTATTCCCATAATCAGAAAATACACAACACCTTTATTCTCCATGATCCCCATCCAAAATGATGCATAGGATTCTCTATCGAACAATGCCCATATTCTATGTAAATGAAATAATCCGAAAAACAGAAAGAACCACGGTTCCCATAGGTATATTTTCTTTATTTCCTTCACTTTTTTATCTGTAAAAATCTCTGCCATATATTTCATCTCCTTTATGCCATTTGGCGAAATCTTACCCTACTAACTGCAAAACAATTCCCTTAATTGCAATGCGCATACTGTCCTTCCAGTTTTCTTCGCCAATTTCTCTCTTGTACATTCCACCCAGAATAATCATCATAAAAGTACCCGACAAAGCCTGCACATTTAGATTCCTTTTCACAGCAAGTTCCTTAAAAATTCCTGCACCTATATCACTGTCATCTTCTCTATGCTTTGCAAGAACATCATCAGGAAGTTTCGATAAAACCAAAGCCATAGACTCCGGTTCAAGAAGAACTTTCAAACAAGAATTATAAGTAATCTCCATGGCTCCAAAAATCAAATCCGTAACTTCTTCCACACAATTTGAAAAATCCAGTGAATCCATAGACATATTCTTATCTTGCATAATCTTATAAGCACCGGTTGTCATATACTCGTCAATCTGTTCGTGAAAGTCTTGCGCCACATCAAAAAGCAATAACTCTTTACTGGGATAAAACAGATAAAATGTCCCTTTGGGGATTCCTACTCTTTTTACCAGTTCATCCACAGTGGTTTTCTTCACGCCCTTCTCCTGCATAAGGATATTGGCTTCCGCTTTTAACCTTTGAATAATCTGCTTTTTTTCTTCTTCAGAATATATCTTAGGCATT
>JAZNLG010000010.1:0-1879 GCA_045578965.1 Lachnospiraceae bacterium
AATCCTGTGAACTTTGTGGATCCGGATGGAAGGGCATGGGGTAAAGCACTCAAGATCACCAAAAAGATATACAAAACCTCCAAGGCAGGCAAAAAGGTTAGCGTCAAGGGTATCTTGAAGAGCGAAGCTCTGGGTATTGTAGATAATGTTCGTACCATTTTTGACTCTGACGCTTCGGGTTTTGAAAAAGGAATTGCCGCATTTGATCTGGCAACCGGCTTTGGAGATGAAGCTAAACGAATTGCTAAGTATGTTGGAGTTTCGGATGCGATTATTGATTGAGCGAGAACCATTGATGGCATTAAGTTCAAGAGCTTCACTCGTAACAACTTCAGAGATAATTTGGGTAGACTTACTGGAGGAATACCTGATGGAATGCAGGCTCACCATACATTACCTTATGCATTTGAGACAGAGTTCTCAAGAATAGGCATCAATGTTCATGATCCTAAATATGGCATATGGCTGGATTCTAAGCTGCATAACAAACTATCTCATAAATACAATGCAGAATGGAATTTTTTTAAAATCAATTCAACTTATACAGAAGAGCAAGTAATGGAATACGCAAGGATATTAATGGATGAGATATATGGACAAAAGTAAGATTGTTTTGATGAAAGACTTCTATGAATTCAGCAGTTGTGGATATATGACTACATTCGCTGCAAGTGCAGAAGAATTTGAACGCTACTTGGTTCGAAAAGAATTCTCAGAAGCTGGTGCTTTTTATGATAAATTGATCTGGGGTAATTACAAAGATGTTCAATTTCCCGTTATATATCATGAGTTAAAAGGAGGGTCTTCAGGTAAAAGGATGCGTGACATCCTTGATACGAGATATCATGCACTATATCTTATATCTGACCGATTCAAAAGTGTCCTGGAAAAATCCGGTATTACAGGATGGAAATCGTATCCCATCGCATTGTTCGATAAAAAGGGGTATCCAGTAGAAGGATATAACGGATTCTCAATAACAGGCAAGGCTGGAAAAATGCAGGAGTTCGATCAGATTCCAACTGAATGCGGTTATTCAGCCGATGCAGACGGATATTATTTTGACATTGAGACTTGGGATGGAAGCGACCTATTTAATACGGAGGGCACCAGGCACATAATTGCAAGTGAACGATTCATCAAAGTGTTGGTGGAAAATAAGATAACAGCTTGTGATTATTGCCGTCTTACAGATTATGGAGATTGGCAAAAAACAAAACGAATACATTAGATAAATTCTCTTATGATTTGTGGCTGAGCATAATGAAATGTTCAGCCACTTTTTGTATATTCATGCAGCCCCTTCTCCCTTGTCAAAATCATAAAGCACAACGATACAACTCTTACGACAGACGTTACGAAACCAGTTATGGAAGAGGCGAAGGTGATGGGCGGATGAAGATCTGTCGCGAAGCGGACGTCAGCCCTCCCAGATCCGCTTCGTGGCATGAAAACATGACAATCTGGGCATTTGCTTGCCACGAGGCGGACGTGAGACCTCTCAGAACGGCTTCGCTGTACGAATGACGATACAACTTTGGCGAATTATTCCTATCTTGCAGACGGTACGAAACTTGAAGCGGTTGACGGTGGCGGAGAAGGATTGGTTTACAGGGGCCCGTTCGTTTACAGGAAGAGTCCGGGCGGTAGTTCATTGACATTGGAGAGCGCGTCGTTCGGAGGAGGCCGTCTGGCAGCCGGCAAGGAGGACCAGACGCCGGAATTCGGAACGGGTTATATCGATTTCGGGGCAAGGCAGTATAGCCCGACTCTCCGTCGCTGGATGACCCCGGACCCGATGTCGGAGAAGTACTACGGAACAAGCCCGTATGCGTTCTGTAATAACAATCCTGTGAACTTTGTGGATCCGGATGGAAAG
>JAZNLG010000011.1:0-13764 GCA_045578965.1 Lachnospiraceae bacterium
ATCATTATAATTATTCTTAATCAGATAGTCATAAAAAGCTCCACCATTACAGTCAAAATCATTATGGCTTTCTATTAATATTATGTCTTTTACAGATTTTTTTTTAAGAAAAACCCCAAGATTTTTTTGTATAAATCGGTCTAACTTATAACGATAAAAAACATCCCACATATGTTTAATACCATTGTTTTTTACGTAAGAAACGATATTCATATATCTCTTTTCTCCCATATTAATACTTGCCAAAATTTATTTTATAATGACTATGTACATGACGGTCTTCCTCCGGAGGTAATTGCATATAATCACCATACGCCATCCTTAAATATGAATCGTATTCTTTTATGCTTTGCAAATTAATACCCTCAAAAGGATACTCCGCAAAATCACCTAACCATGAGTTAAGTAACTGTTGTTTAGGATAGTCACAAATAAAACACTTAGCCGTATTTTTTGAATTATATTGGGTAATCCATTTATATCGCATTTTTTTCAATTTCTTAATACTAAAAAACTTGCCCCAGAATTTTAAAAATTTGTATTGAAATCTCTTTTTATGCTTTTCCGTACCATATCCACATTTAATCCATATCATATTTTTTAAAATTGAATTAACAAATATAAATACTTTTTTAGCAAGCTGATTATCCGGTATATTATCAAGCGGAAATATATCTACAAAAATACCATGACTAATTGGAACATTCTTTGAAAAATCTTCAATTATTTCTGTTCCCTTCAATTGAACTTTCCCGAACGACATTGCATAACATTCTTCCGTTTCATGAGTCTGTATCAAATATTTCTCCGAGTCCAAACAACTCTTACATACCTCTATAAATCTATCATAATCAGTTCTTTTCATTCCTATATCCAAATCATCATCCCAAGGAATAAATCCTTTATGTCTAATTGCTCCCAATAATGTTCCGCCGATCATATAATAGGGAATATTATTGTCTTTACACACTTTACTAATATCATCAACACAAGATAACAGTACCTCTTGTAAATGTCTTGTCTCGTCCACAATTTTCACTCCTTATCAGGCTCAGTCGTTCTTCTTTTTTAGAACTTGTATTATTTTTTTTCGATACATAAACATACATACACTCAAGATTAAAAACAACCCATACCTTATGATAATTTTATCATACACACACACCATAAGACCCATCATAACTAAAACACCACCAGATATAAGTACAATAAATCTCATGTCGTATAAATTATTAACTTCAGACATTTCTGATTTTAATATCTTCTTATAAAAAATATAATGCATAATAGTTAAACATATATAGCAAACTACCGTAGTATAACCTGCTGCATAATATCCAAACATATCAATAAATATATAATTAAGTACTACATTTAAAACCGCACTCACTCCGGTGGCTATAGCAATAAAACCCGTTTTCTCATAATAGTATTCTATTGTACCAAACATTGAATAAACAAATATGAAATACACAGATGCTGAAATAGGGGGAATAACATAAATTGCATCCATATAATTTCGTCCAGCAAAAATCAATATAATTTCTGGTGCAAATATCATTGCCATTACAGATAATATAGCCACCAACACAAATATTGGAGTTGTCGCTTTCTTTATCTTTATTTCTGCCCTTTTTCCTTCTGCATCAATTGTTTTGTATATATAAGGCGTCAAAGTGTTATTTATAGCCGTCATAACTAATTTCATCATAGTTGATATGTTATAGGCAACACTATAATATGCAGCTGCACTATTACTCACCATTCTACCAATCATCAATCTATCTGACTGACTCAATATATAATTAGATAAATAGTGTGGAATAAGTGGAATATTAAATTTTAGCGCATATATCCAATATTTTTTATTGTAAAATTTCTTACCACTAACGAATATAATTCCAAACATTATTGCAGCAAATAATACTTTAGAGAAAACATCCGTAAAAACTCTTGCCTCGACCTTATAGGATGTATTTAGAATGGCTATAACCCCACCAACCACACTCAATACAGTCCTACCGATTGTTATAAACATAAATTTCTTATATTTATAATTAAATCTCTCTCCTGCAGCCCATAATTCCATCGCAGGCGCAAACAATAATTCTAAAAACATTGCCAACATTAAGATTGGTGATATTTCAAAAACAATCGTCCAAAAAGGAATATTGCATAAATATATCAAACCATAACCGCATGTCATTACAGTTGTTAATCCTAATAAAGATGATGTGAAGGCTTTTTCATCATTTCTATATTTAATCAATCCTTTGGCATAACAATTCATAGAAATATTTAATGAAGTAAAAATAACAATAATGCTATACCATGACTGAAATATAGAAAATGCTCCATATTCTTCTTCTGATAAAATACGTGTAAAAATTGGTGTTGACAACAAAGCAATTGCTTTATTTAAAACATTACATATTGTGTACCAAAATGATGCTTTTACCGGTTCTGCAACTCCATCATATTTTGATTTTAATCCTTTTAACATATGCTTCATTTATTCAATTACTCAGATTTTAATGAAATCTTTTTTCTTCCTTCATTTTTTTGTAGTGCTCTATATTTCTTGATTTAAAAGCAACCGCAGGATGACCTCCTGCTATCGCATACGCAGGTATATCCTTACAAACAACACTTCCCGCCTGAATAATAGCCCCTTCTCCGATTGATACACCGCCCAAGATAATAACATTATTACCAAGCCATACACAATCGCCTATAATAACATCTTTATGAATATAACTATTGTCATACGGTATAGCTTCCCCTTCATAATTATGAAATGATGTTATTATCTGGCAACCGCTTCCAGAATGAAAATAACTACCTATTTCAATTTTACCCTCTCCAAACATTGACATACCATTAAAACACACATGATTTCCTAGATAAGTATTTGATGTAACCCAGGATTTACCACCTACATATAAACTTTCCCCACATGCCGCTGCTTTTTTCTTTATTTTTGTAGAATAATATTTTTTTTCAATACTACGCCTTATTTTATTTAACATTGCCATATCTATCTTCCTCTCTCAATTTGGCTCTCAATTTCAGGTAAAAAAGCTAACAAGGACAAACTAAATAACACATAAAAATATTCAAATGTACTTTCAAATATCATAATAAATAGTAATATGATCAAAACAAGGTTCCCGAACATCCTTAGTTTTTTTGTCCTTATCTGTTTCATTCTCGCCACATAAGAAAATAAAAATAACAAGAAAAAGAATAACAATATCAAACCGCCATCCAATAATAATTGACACAGTTGACTATGTGCATAATTCATTCCAACTGTATTACCTCTGATATAATGCCAAAAAACTATAAAATATACACCATACACTCCATATCCAAAAACAGGTTTTTCTAAAAATTTGTAAAATACCTGCTCCCAAATAAAACTACGCCCATTAATAGACAATCCCCATAGATTAAAACGCCAATCATTATAATATAACCATACCAATAATCCGCAGTTGATAACAAGGTAAAAAACAATATACGTAGTTGCTTTTAAATCTAGCAGTTTCCCTCTTTTCGTAATACGCATATAAATATAGCCAGCTACAAGAATTCCTAGCGATGCATATGATGCAACCGTTTCAGAAATTATCAACGTTATTATGGAAAAAAGTATTAAGAACCTTGCTTTTGCATTCCATTTCTTGTATATTATACTCAATAAATAGGCGCACAAAACACCTAGTATTCCCATCTGCGATGCAATCTGAACATGTCCAATAAACAAAAGATGAACACCTGTCTTAGCCGAAAAATACTGTCCGAAAAATAATGGATTAAATACTAAAACATTCAACCCTAAAACAATCAAAAGAAGGTTTGATATACAGTTTATATATTCAACTGCATCCTTTTTTATCAAAATTGCACTCATAATACATAATGCCGGTGCAGCAAACATCTTTTGCATTCCAACATTAAATCCACCTAACGAAATGAATGTTATTCCTATCATTATAACGTAATATAATAGCATACAATATATACAATTAGGATATTCTTCTCTTTGTCCAACTACTAAATACAAAAAATAAATTGCAATCACTGCCACGGCAATATAAAGCCAAAGTGTGAAAATTTTATCATATCCGCTACTAATACTTTCAAACCCCTTGGGATGAAGAAATGGAATTAGCACTAAATACAGTATAAGAATATTACTGTTTATTTTTGTTTTCATATCATTTGCCACCTTAAGTTTATATAAATCCGTCTACTTACTTTTAGTATTAACTACTCACTTAAAAGTTCCTTATAATATTTTTCCAAACAATCAACTGTATTATTGATAGAAAACTTATTTGCAGTATCAAAACAACTTTTACTTATATTCTCTATATTTCCGTTATAATACAATTCTTTTATCCGGAAAATAGCCTCTTTTAACTGAGTCGCATCTTTTTCTTCCGCTATTGCACCATTAACTCCGTCCTGTATAATCTCCGGTATCCCCCCAACTTTAAATGCAACACAAGGAATACCTTCTGCCATAGCTTCTACAATGGATATTCCAAAAACCTCTTCACAAATTGAAGGATAAACAAATACGTCGGCCTTACTATAATATTTTTCAAGTTCTCGCTGTGTTCCTTCAAATTTTATACAATCACTCAAACCAAATTGCTTAACTTGCTGTTCCAATTCTGTTCGATATGCGCCATCTCCCACAATTACAAGTTCTACATTAACCCCTTCTAAAACCATCTGGTTTACCGCATCAACCAGCAATTGTACCCCTTTTATTTCTACCAATCTACCCACATAAAGTATCCTAAATTTATCTGCAAGACTTTTCGACTTATTACATTCTTTGCCTTCCTGATTACAGATTACACCATTATAAATAATCCTTGTTCTTTCATCTTTAAAATCAAACTCTGCTTTATAGGATTTCATACCGGCTTCTGATACAAATACAATTCCATCAGAACCTTTCAAGTTACTACCAAGCAAATATGCAAATATTTTGCTCTTGATTTTGGACGTATAATTGTAATACGTCTTTTTATCGAAACAAGAATGAACAGTCATAACATATTTTTTACGTTTTAATATATGTCGCAAAATATAGTAAATAAATTGCAACGAAATACTCGCATGATGTGTGACAATAATATCATATTCTTTTGCAATTTTTCTTAATCGTAAAATTTTTTTAAGAGTAATACCATTATGCCTTTCATCTTGCAAAGATATCACATCACTCCCCTGTGCAAGCATTTCCTCATATATTTTACCTTCCTGGAATATAAAGCAGAATGTATTGGAATAATTAGCCATCTTCCCAATATTCTTACATAACACTTCTATACCGCCAACATTACCCAACGAAAGTAAATTTAATATTTTCACACTATTTCCTCCCATTTTTTCCGCATCGAGTTTCAAAATATGTTTGTAACTTTTCTACATTTTTTTGTAAATCATACCCATTCTTAAAGGTCAATTCCTTAACTTCATTAGCAATTCGATTGCGATTTCTCTCACTCAAATTTATAATCTCGTCTGCCCACATCTTATAATCTTCTTCTAATGAAATAAAATGAACCAAATCCGTATAAGCACATTCTCGCGTTACAGTATCAGAAATCAAGCAGGGCAAGGCCGCAATCTGCCATTCGACAACTACCAACGGTAAGCCTTCATACATAGATGGAAAGGCCATAACATCCATCGCTTGAAGCATTTCAGGCACATTGTCAATATTACCCATAAATACAACTTTATCTTGTATTCCTGCGTCTATCGCTAATGCTTTAACATTTTCTTCTTCCGGTCCAGTTCCCATATAGTATAGTCTTGCATTACTTTTCTGTTTGAGTAATTCTTGAAAAACCCCAATCAAATATTTTTGATTCTTTGGTTTATTGAAATTACCAACATGTCCAACCAATAACGCATCATCAGAAACATTTAATTTCTCACGCACCCTATTGCGAACATTTTCATCATATGCATATCTTTCAACATTTCTTCCATTTCGCACAACTTCAAATTTTTGATTCTTATATAACCATTTTCCGGCATTTATTCCACAAGCGAGTGCATCTGTATATGATGCATAAAAGAATGGTCTCATTAATTTATCTGCCCTTTTATGTTCGCAAGAAGTAGAGTGTGAATGAACCACTCGCACTTTACATCCTGCCATTCTTGCAACCATCAACTCAATAGCCATAATAGCACTGCTTCCATGGATATAAAAAATATCATACTTGCCTCTACGAATAAGTTTATGTAATGCCAAAACATACATAAATAAATTCTTTTTCCTGGGCGGCAAACTAACAGGATTAACCCCGATATCTTTAAACTTTTCCAACAGTAGTGGGTGTGACTCACTTGAAGCAACAATATCTAACTCAAACTTGTTTTTATCAAACCCGGTATAATAATCAAGTATTACCGTGGATATGCCCTCACGTTTATTTAAACCAGATGCAGAAACAGTTAATACTTTTATTCTTGACATACGCTTTCTCCTAATAATTTCATTACGGATACCTTCCCAACATAACTATTGATTAAATAGTCAATATTATTTAACAACAGTTTCGTTATAATTAGTATCTACAGTATTTTTTTTAACAGCGGAATTTTCTTCAATATCCACGCAGACAAAATCGAAGTCAGCAATACCAATATCCCTAAAATACAAAATCCTACAATAGCATTAGGTTCAAACGGATTTACATCTAAAAATTTAAAAAGTAAATTAATCCAAAACATATGAATAAGATACACACCAAACGATACACCTGATAAAAATGAAACTATCTTTTTACTTATCGGTTTTAAAAAATTTTCACCATTATATTTATGACGTATAAGAGAAAACAATGCTATTGCCCAAATTGCAACCAATGGTGAATAATACGCTCCAACACCTAAATCAATACCTTTCATTACTTTTAAATATGCTCCAACAATAAATACAGGTATTATAATTGCAATGGAAACTATGGCAACACCACGAGGCATTACTATTTTTTCGTTTTCAAGCCAATAACCTAATAACATATAAAGACAATAAATGTTCCCCATAGGAAAAGATATTCCAAAACTGCAATCTAACAAATTAGTAACAAACGGAATTATGCTAAAAAACAAGATAGTTATTATCAAAAAATAGTTGTTTTCCTCTTTCGAAAAATATTTTACAACCATTCTTAAAATTGGTATACAAAGCGTTACTCCAACAAGTGCATACATATACCACATATGCGCCCACGATTTTCCACAAAGCATATTTACAAACGAATTTATAAGATATTCAACTTTAAATTGACGATATGTAAATATTTCTTCAATAAAAGCATATCCCCATCCAAATATCATTAGCACACCTACATATTTGACAATGTATCTTTTAAATAACCGCTTTATAGAAATATCCTTTTTAGGATTAAGTAATAACGCACCGGATATCATAAAAAATATAGGAACCGCGAAATGAAAAAAATTTACTAAACTTAAATAAAAAACTCCACCCCAAGAAACATAGTTCTCGGCAAAATCCGTAGAGGCCGTTGTTCCTATATGTGTCAGTACTACCGCAACCATTGCAAGAACTCTTAATAATTCTATATGTTGTAGCCTACCACTTTCTTTCATCATGAATCTCCTTACTTTTTATATCTAATAAGCCTAAGTTTAACTTTAGACTGTCGTTTCAATAAAATTTTCTATTGATTGAAGAATTTCATTAGTATTTGACTGATACAAATCAAATTCATTCCTCTCAACATATTCGAGTGCGTAATCTAACTCATTACAATCCTCTATTCCACATATTAAATTCTGCTCTTTGAATTGCGCAACAAGTTGTAATTGGTGATCATCAACATGCTCACCATATTGGGCGAGTCTAGGTACCGCAATTACCTTCTTACCTTTCTTTACTGCACCGATAATCGCTCCTGTTCCACCATGGGTTATCACAATATCAGCTTTATCCATTTCAGCAGTAAATTCTTCTCTGTCTAAAAAGTCTTTATACTCATAATGTTTAGGCAAATAATCGCTATATCCAATCTGTGCATATATCTCCGAAGATATTTTATGTTTTTCACACAATTGATCTACTTCTTTCAACAGTCTGTTAAATTGAAATTTTTGAGACCCTAATGTTATAAAAATTCTATTATTCATTTAATATATGCCTCCTAAATAGATTGCATTAGGATAAAACTCCAACATCGGTTCCCATTGTACATAAAATTGATCCGCAAATTTATACAAAAGTTTTCCGGTTTCTGTCGGTGAAGTAATCTTTGCAAAAGATTCAATATATATTAGTCTTTTGCGAAATAATTTACATATTAAACAAATTGGAATCATCGCCAAAACACCGGTACATATAACCACATCCGGTTTTTCCTTGATATATATTTTTAAAGAACGAAATACATTAATCAACATACGCCACAAGAAACTTATCTCTTTACGATTTACTTGTTTCATATAATACATTTTTTGTCCTTGTATTGCAGTATGGTAACTGGTTTTTTCAGTGACAACAATGCTGTCATATTTCTCCATTAGCGGTTTTAACATAAGTAACTGTTCGTAGTGACCACCCGAAGATGCTGCGAAACATAATTTTGTTTTTCTTTCCTTACTCATGACAACCCCTCACTGAACTTTAATCTCTCTTAAAAATATCTCTTGTATATACCTTCTCTACCACATCATCCAAACAACTATCATATCTATTTGCAATAATCGCCTGTGTCTGTGTCTTAAATGTATCTAAATCATTTACCACTTTACTTCCAAAAAATGTGCTTCCATCCTCCAGCGTAGGCTCATATACAATAACCGTAGCACCTTTCGCTTTAATACGCTTCATAACGCCTTGGATGCTACTCTGACGGAAGTTATCTGAATTACTCTTCATAGTAAGACGATACACACCAATGACGCATTCTTTCTCATCAGATGCTTTATAATCACCGCGATTGGAATAATCATAATATCCTGCCATTTTTAATACGCGATCCGCAATGAAATCCTTACGGGTACGATTTGCTTCCACAATTGCCTCAATTAAATTTTCCGGCACATCTTCATAGTTAGCTAATAACTGCTTAGTATCCTTTGGCAAACAATATCCGCCATAGCCAAAAGAAGGGTTATTATATTGCTGTCCGATTCTTGGATCCAAACACACGCCTTCAATAATTTGCTGTGTATTAAGACCTTTTAATTCGGCATAAGTATCCAATTCATTAAAATAGGACACGCGAAGAGCTAAATATGTGTTCGCAAATAATTTAACCGCTTCAGCCTCTGTAAATCCCATATACAGAATATCAATATCTTCCTTTATTGCACCTTGAGCAAGCAACTCAGCAAATGTATGTGCCGCCTCAACAAGTCTCTCATCTTCCATATCCGTACCAACAATAATTCTGGAAGGGTATAAATTGTCATACAAAGCCTTAGACTCTCTAAGAAACTCCGGACTGAATATAATATTCTTACTTCCGGTCTTCTCACGAATTGCTTTCGTATAACCAACCGGAATGGTAGATTTAATTACTATAATTGCTTCCGGTGCATATTCCATAACCGTATGTATAACACTTTCTACCGCAGAAGTATCAAAATAATTCTTCTCCGAATCATAGTTCGTAGGTGCTGCAATTACCACATAATCCGCACCGTTATATGCTTCCTGTGCATCTAAAGTGGCTGTCAAATCAAGAGTTTTCTCTGCTAAATACTGTTCAATATAATCATCTAGAATAGGAGACTTTCTATTATTAATCATTTCTACTTTCTCAGGCACAATATCTACAGCATATACCTGGTGAGATTGTGCTAATAACGTAGCAATAGACATACCTACATAACCAGTACCTGCAACCGCAACCTTATATTTTTTTGTTTCATATACTTTTTTTTCTATGTTCATCTTTACGCCTCGACTATTTCATATATTACGCAAAATACGGGACACTCTCCATGTCCCGTTTGTATCACTCTTAACTAGCCCCTCTTCCAGCCAATACAACCCATATCGTCTTAAAGATAATCTTAATATCTTGACTAATACAAAAGCATCGAATATACTTCTTATCCAACTCCACAACTTCTTCAAAGTCAGTAATATCACTTCTTCCTGATATCTGCCATAACCCTGTAAGCCCCGGCTTGATAGCAAGACGACTTCTATGATGTAATTCATATTGCTCATATTCGTCTACCGTAGGCGGTCTGGTACCTACCAGACTCATATCGCCCTTTAATACATTCCAAAACTGCGGAAATTCATCCAATGACGTCTTACGCATAAATCGACCTATCGGAAAGACTCTGGGATCATTATCCATCTTAAACATCAACCCTGACATTTTATTTTCTTTCATCAACTCTGCCTTACGCGCTTCTGCATCCGGATGCATAGAACGAAACTTATAGATATTAAATCGTCTTCCATGTTGCCCCACTCTTTGTTGCTTAAAGAATATCGGCCCTGGCGACTGAATCGCAATAATCGGTGCAAAAACAACGAAAATAATACCGGTTACCACCAGCCCTACTAATCCGCCACAGATATCCATAATACGCTTCAGAAACTTCTGTTTTACCGTGGGCTGATGCATCGCTGCCGTAATAACCGTAACTCCATTCACATTCTCCATAGTAGCATTAGGGATTCCCTCTAAGAAGAAATCGAGACTCATATGCACCATAATTCCCATATGATACAAGGTATCCGTCAAATATTTTCGTTCCTCTTCCTGGCATTTCACAAAGGCGGCATCCACTACATGGTTCTTCACGTATTCAATAAGACCCTTACGATCCGTAACAACCTCAATCCCACCGATTTCTTCGCCTACATGATTTCCGTCCAAAATACAAATGCCCTTCACATAGAAATCGCTGTATCGAAAACTCTCTAATTGTTCCATCAGTGCTGGCGCGTCTGCATAATATGCCACCAGCAACAACTTACGATCTCTACGTCGTTTTCCCGTTACACCTAATAAATATTTCTTACGAAGGATACGCACCACATACATAAGAACAGTGTTAAACAGGAAGAAATAGCACACCGCCAATCTTGAATAGTGTGCTGATGTTTTAGCGAAAAACAGAACCAATAATGCAAAAGCCAGTACCACACCATTATGAAAAACAACCTTTTTTAACTCTTTTCCATAACCTCTTCGAAGAATTCCGGAATATCCTTCCGATGCAAAAATCATAACCAAATGCAATAGTACCAGCAATAGATTCATATACAGAAACTCTTTGGAATTAGGCACTCCATTCATTCCAAATCGAATCAAATTTGCCAACACAAAAGAAACTTCCACGCAAAGAAGATCGAATATTATAAAATCAATATGTTTGCTTTTACTGGAATACTCTCGCATTCGCTCTGTCTCCTTACTCTTCCGTTTCTTGTATTTCTTCTACATCATCTAACTCTTCTTCCGGTTCCGTGAAATCCACACCGTAGATATCCCGAATCAGATACAAACTATTAAGTTCAATATCCATATTCAGAACTTCCTTCGTATCCCCCTTCAAGTCGTGAATCCATCCCTGATAAGTTCCGTCATAGGGTACACGATTGGATACCATTTCATAGTCCTTATATGCCAATGTTGCTTCCGTAATTAACTCAAGCATCTTATTCTCATCAATATCCGTAGTTACGTTAGGCAATACCACATCAATCACTTCCAAGAGTTCAGGCACACTACAATCCTTAAAACGTTCAAACAGCACATTCAATACCTTGCGCTGGCGCTCTGTCCTAGAAAACTCATACCCCTCGACATAACGACATCTCACATATGCCAATGTCTGAATCCCGTTCAAAGTAAAAGTTCCTTCTTCTGTCATCATATCCTGCTCTTTAGGATTTCCAAGAAGTTTATTTATTCTTGGAATATAATAATTCATATTCTCAACTTCCGCCTCAGTAATAGTCATTTCCACCCCACCAAGAGCATCCACTACATCCATAAAGGCATAGAAGTCAATTTTCATATAATTATCAATCCGGATATGAAAATTCGTTTCAATGGTATCAATCAACAAACTCACTCCGCCCATATGATGAGACTCATTTAAACGTTCCGCCCCATATCCGGGAATATACACCCAGGAATCTCGCATAAGAGAGGTGACTATCATCTGCTCCGTCTGTTCATTGATTGAAATTAGAATCATTGTATCTGAACGGCTGATTTCATCCTGATTGCGAGAATCATCGCCAATTAACAGGATATTATATACATGCTCTGCATGCATCAAATCCCGAAGATCTCCCTCCACCATACGGCGCATTCCTCTTCCCAGTTCCGTTCTCGTTATCGTTTCCTGATAATTCATCTTGTTATAGTAATTCATATAGATGCCCCTGGCAACGAAAATCAAAACCATTGCTACCAACGCAATGTTGACCAATACCAAAGCAATCTTTACCCATCCACGGAGTTTTCTTTGTGTCTTAACTCCTTTTTTACTCATAACATCACTACTTTCTATATCCTACCGTTCTTGTTTTCTTCGTTATATTTGCCGCCTCATCATAGACCGCATAGGTAACTACAGCCTGATTGCCGTTATTCAACACTGCAATGGAATAGATGCGCACATTATCGGATAAATCCCCGTCCCGGTTGTCCCACGCCGTAACATCATCCAGGAGTACGCTCTTTGACTCACCTTCACGATAACTAATCTTCGTCTCCGGAATCATAAGTTCCGGAGCCACTCGGTCTTCTGTTAAATATACAAACATACAGCATACCAAGAGTACCACTGCCACAATTGATAATATAAATGATATCTTCTGCTTCATCTTTCACACACCTCATTACTTACCGTAATACTTGCCATAGTACTTACCGTAATACTTGCCATAGTAACTGTTTCCGCCAAGTTTTACCTTGTTAAGGATTACTCCAAGAATCTTACAATCCGCCTTGATTAACTGTTCCTTAATGGTCATTGCAAACTTATGACTAATCTGTCTTGCAGACATAACAATACATACACCGTCACATACTTGTGAAATAACAGCAGAGTCAATAACACTGCCAAGAGGCGGCGTATCAATCAGAATGTAATCAAATTCCTCTCTGGCATCACTTACCAGCTTCTTAAACGCATCCGATGCCAATAATTCGGAAGGATTAGGAGGCACGGGACCGGAGATAATCATATACATCCCTTCCACGTTACTCTCACACATAACTTCATCCACCTCTGCCATACCGGACAAGTAGTGAGACAAGCCGTTTAATGCCTTCTTAATACGATATCTTCCCATCAAAACTGACTTACGCATATCCGCGTCAATCAGAAGCACTTTCTTTCCCGCCTGAGCAAAAGACTGTGCTACATTTACCGTAATACTGGACTTACCTTCATTAGGAATACAACTGGTAATACCGATTACTTTCACATCCTTACCACAGAACTGTATATTGGTTCGAAGGCTCTTATATGCCTCTTCCGAAGCATAGCCTAACTTTCTCATTTTACCGATGTTTATTGTTTGCATAACTCATCCTCATCTCTATTCTCTGTTATGAAGTATACCCATTTATAATCTCACAGGCTATCTCTTCTCCCCGATTACTTCTTCGCCAAGACGAACAGTATCCGTACTGACGCGCATTGTATCGGTACCGGAAGTGCTTGTACTACTGCTTGCTGAAGAACGACCTTTCTTCTTTTTACGCTTATTGG
>JAZNLG010000012.1:0-3901 GCA_045578965.1 Lachnospiraceae bacterium
GGTATGGTCTTCTCCTTCGGCTTTGTCATAAAACAAACCGCCACCACCACACACAAAAGTAGTGATACCAGAATAATCCAAAATGCAGGTTTTTTATAATTTAAAACATTCACAATACGCTTCTTCACACCCACCTCACCAAATGCCAGCGGGCAGGCTGAAATCATACGTCCCGGTGCACTGCATTTTAAAAGTGCCTTAGAATAAGCTTTTTTGTGATTCTCGCCCATCTCCTTAATTACTTTCTCATCACAGGCAAGTTCGATATCCCGACACAATAAAATATAAGCAACCCACACCAGGGGATTGAACCAATAAAAACTTAAAAGCAAAAAAGCGATAGGCTTAATCCAATGGTCTTTCCTTGCGATGTGTGCCTTTTCATGGGCAATAACACATTCCATATCCTCAGCAGCCATTTGGAACGGCATATAAATTCCCGGCTTGAAAAATCCAAGCACAAAAGGAGATGCCACTTTTTCACTCTGATAAATCAAATATTTCTTACCACGTTTTTCAAAAGCTTTCTCTTTATGACAATCGGCGCACAAATCTCCGCTATAAATCACCGCATCCGCCACACGTTGTTTTAGACGAAGGTAAGATATGATGCAATACGCAAGCATAACAATCATACCAACCAGCCAAACGATAGCCAAAATATCTGTCCACGAAACGCTGGCTGTTTGCACCGCTTCTTCCACCGGCATAAACGCTCCTGTCATATCCGTACTTTGCGGCGCAGCTCCTGCACTCGTATTAAAATCCAACATTACCGGTGGTGCACCTGCATCTGTATCTGTTGCCGCATTCTGCGCACTGCCCATTGGAATAGGACTTTTACCTGGCAGCAGACTAAACATACTCTCGAAAGAAAACGGCACCACAAGCCTTATTCCGACCAGTCCCCAGAGAATACCGCGAATCCATTTCGGTGCTTTCGTCAAAACCAATCGCAACACAATCACTGCCGCAATCAGGTAACTTGCCGTAATGCTCATATTTACAATTTCAAGAAAGAAGTTTGACATACGCTATTCCTCCTCATATGAATCAATTAAGTTACGAAGTTCTGCCACTTCTTTGGCGGATAATTTTTTATGCCTGGTGAAAGCTGCGATAAAAGCGGGTAGCGACCCTTCAAAGGTCTTCTCCACCAACTCATCAATTTCCGCCGCCTGAACCTCTTCCTTGGATACCAAAGAAGTCACTACCGCATCTTCACTTTTTAACACGCCGCGCTCTGCAAGTCTTTTAATCACGGTATATGTAGTAGCCTTTTTCCAGCCCAGTTCCTCCTGACATAATTTTACAAGCTCCGTGCTCTTTACGGGCTCGTACTCCCATAAAATCAAACAAAATCGATATTCACTTTCAAATACTTTCGGTGTCTCCATTTTTCTTCCTTTCATTCTTTTCTAAAAATATATCTCTCATACTTTTAATTATTATAAAAATAGGTCGAATGAGTTAAACCTTTTCTTTAGTCTAACGCATTCGACCTTTCTTGTCAATCATATTTATTTGTGTATTGTTTTCTCTACAGAAATGCTTCCCGCTTCAACAGTTACACAAGCATCTCGCAATATTTTTCTCTTTTCCTCTTCTCTGTAATCACCGGAATTCCAATCCTCATATGCTTTAGCAAACTTGTCCCAATCTAACATCAGTACGGATTCCTCACACAGATTTAAATACTCATCTTCTATCAGGTTATACAACTTACTGTTTTTTACCAAATTATAGGAGAAAAAATCCTTAGCCATAATATGATGATACTCCTCATCTCTATTATGCATATACGGTCCCGTTACCAGTTTCTGATCAATTTTATATGTATCAGAAAACAAGGGCTTATCTGTAAAAAATATATTATACGTCCTCCTGCCCTTGCCGGCTTTTCTTATTGCATGGAATACTTCGAAATAATTATCCATTACTTTCTCATTCTCACCATAAACCAACTTAAACCCCTGACTCCAAGGCGGACACAATAACGCTGTCACCTCAGCGCCACGTTCAATCGCTTTGGCAATATCGCCCTTTATTTTCTTGGTTAAAATCAACCGATAACCCGAAATCCAAATTGTGCGATCACACTCCTGCAATAAATCCTTGAGCAATTCTTCTTTGTCAATATTTAAATTTGCAATACCGAATGTATGAATATCCTCTAAAAAAGCATCGTTTTCATGCGTCTTATATTGCACTATAATTTCAGCACACATAGCAAAAATAGTTGCCAATAAAGAAGTAAACAAAGCCAATGCTATATTAGACCAAACAGGACTGTCCTGACAGAACGGCTGAAAATATAGAATCAGCGATGCAATGAAAATAACAAACACAAAAATCAATACATACACGTTATTTTTCAAACGATATGCTTTTATCTTCTCCCATACCGAAAGTTTCTTCCCCATTGTATTCCTCCCTGCATTTAATCAAGTTTTTTCATATAGTATACCGTATCAATTCCCGACCCTCGATCATTGGGAATCGTTTGTATTAAATCAAATTTTAGTCTTCGCAGTATTGTTATGTGAGCCATATTCCCTGACCAGGTTCTGGTTGTAATAGTCACATTTTTCTCCATTAATTGCTTATATAATTTTTGCGTAATTTTTTTACCGCGGCAATCCGGATGTACTATGATTGTAGATACATAATTGGAAACAATTTCCTCATCATTATAACAAAAAGGGAGTTTAAAATCAGGAATATAAGACAAGAGTCCAACCACCTTATCCTCTTCTACTGCCAAAATAAATTCCTGCTCTTTTATCGCCTCATAATAAGCGTATGGCCTGTTTACGCACTTGTTATCTGCGTTAAAATCCGTCTGCTGCGTACTATTTCGACTGGATAATGAAGGTATAAATTCTTCATCGGTTAACACTAACAGTTCCCACACATCCTCCTCATATTCTGCATTAAGTGAAGAAATCTCTACTATTTTCATAACAACCTCTGGATAAATAAATCTTCTAATATTTTAGTCCACCTAAATCAAAAAAACAACCTCTATTTTATTATTATAATTATATACCTTATAAGGCTTGCAATGTTCTTTTAACACTCTCCGAATATATATACAAGCACAATCTGCCTTCGGTCGTATTTTGCTCCCAACCAAAAAGAAACATCCCACTCTCGCAGGATGTTCCTTGTATGTCACAATTTATTCTTCTGCCACAATTTACTCGCTCTCGTCCACCGCCGTCTCATCATACTCCAGAATATCCCCCGGCTGACAATGCAACGCCTCACAAATCGCTTCCAGTGTTGAGAAACGAATGGCACTGATTTTACCGGTTTTCATCTTCGATAAGTTGACATTGGTAACACCAACCATCTCCGATAATTCATTCAAACTGATTTTACGGTCCGCCATCACACGGTCCAGTCGCAGTACAATTTTACCCATAATCGCGTCCCCCTTTTATAATGTCTCATCAGATTCCTGCTGTAACATTGCACCATATTTAAAAATATGCGCCAACGCCAATACAACAAGCACCATAATAATCATACCGATATCAATGCTGATATTCAAGTTATTTGTCACCATAAAATCAGCAGCTGCTTCCGCTGTAGGGTACACAATACACCAGGGAATTAACGAAAATCCAACCTGCTTGATGCGCTTAATCACGCCCTCCGAAAAAGGTGTTTCACAAGTTTTAAACTCTTTGCAAAGTTTCACAATAAATGTTATTGTAATAAAATTTACTACCATTAAAAGCAACTGCAACAAGACAAAAATCACAATTTTGGTTGCATTAAACATATTCGTAGGTTCAGATGCAAATTTAACATCTAATGTATTTGCTTCCTCATTTGCTTCAATATCTACTATAACCATTTCAGTATCCGATGTCGTAACCGTATACGCATCCGC
>JAZNLG010000013.1:0-3359 GCA_045578965.1 Lachnospiraceae bacterium
CTTTCTTCATCGAATATTATGCAGAGAAGTTTTGGAGAGCGTGTAGCGATGAATGCGCCCATTCAGGGAACGGCGGCAGATATTATGAAGATCGCAATGATTCGTGTGAGAGACCGTTTGGCAGAAGAGAATTGCAAGTCCAAGGTACTTCTGCAGGTGCACGATGAACTGCTTTTGGAAGTGGAGAAAGAAGAAGTATCCAAGGTAGAAGAAATTCTTCGCAGTGAAATGGAGAATGCAGCGCAGTTAGCGGTATCCTTGGATGTGGATTTGCATACAGGAGATAACTGGTATGAAACGAAATAAACCCTTTAGGGTGATTGGAATTACCGGTGGTGTCGGAGCCGGCAAATCGGTGGTTTTAAATTATTTAAAAGAAAAATATCCCTGTGAGATTTTGGTGGCGGATGATATCGGCAATGAGGTAAAAATGCCCGGAGGCAGATGCTATGAGGCTTTTATCGAATTGGTAGGTGAAGATATCGTTCTAGAGGACGGCACCATTGACAGGGCGAAGGCAGCGGAGAAGATTTTTGCAGATGATGCCTTACTGGATGAAGTCAATGCCTTGATTCACCCGGCGGTAAAAGATGAGGTGCGAGAGCGTACGGCCAAGGCGAAGGAAGAAGGCAAGGTCGACTTTGTTTTCATCGAAGCCGCGCTTCTGATTGAAGCCGGATATTTACCGGAGTTAGATGAACTTTGGTATGTATGTGCCGGAGAAGGTTTACGTGCAAAGCGTTTAATGGAAGCCAGAGGATATTCCACAGAGCGAATTGAAGGCATAATGGAGCAACAACTTACGGAGGAAGAATTCCGTAAATATGCCCATCGCGTAATTGTAAATGACGAAACCATTGAAGAATTAAAAGAGCAAATAGATAACATTATGGGGGACTATTTATGGCAGGAGTAAAGTATCCCGCGTCTCTGGTATTCGGCTTGGATATCGGAACCAGAAGCATAGTAGGAACAGTTGGATATAAGGACGGAGATTGCTTTTATGTAGTGGCACAGGCAGTCAAAGAGCATGAAACCCGTGCAATGATTGACGGACAGATTCATGACATTGCCAAGGTTGCCGGAACCATCAAAGAGGTTAAAGCAATTCTGGAAGAGAAGACCAAGCGCAAGTTAAAAGAAGTATGTATCGCTGCCGCAGGTCGTGTTCTGCGCACGGAGTATGCCTATGTGGAGAAGGATTTTGAAGTAGAGACTACCATTACAGACGAGCATATTTATGACTTGGACGGTGCCGGTGTGGAGAAGGCTTATGCGGCTTTTAACAAGAATCTGGGGCCGGATGAGAAGTTTTATTGCGTTGGTCACAGCGTAATTCGTTATTATATGAACGGTAATGTTATGACCAATCTTGAGAACCATAAGGCAAAGCAGATTGGTATGGATTTGATTGCAACCTTCCTTCCCAGCGATGTGGTAGATGGTTTGTATACCGCAGTGGAAATGGCGGATTTGACTGTTGCGAACCTTACTTTGGAGCCTATTGCGGCAATTGAGGTTGCTATTCCTGAGAAATATCGTATGTTAAATATTGCCCTTGTGGATGTTGGCGCAGGTACTTCCGATATCTGTATCACCAAGGACGGAAGCATTGCGGCTTACGGAATGATTCCTACAGCGGGTGACTGTCTGACCGAGATGATTGCCCAGCATTGCCTTGTTGATTTCAACGTAGCAGAGGAAATTAAAAGAAACGTTACCGAGAATGGTGTGGCTGAATATGAAGATATTATCGGCCTTCCCCAGTCTATTACCAAGGACGAGATTTTACAGGTATTAGAGCCGGAGATTGATAAAATGACTTCTCAGGTAGCGGAATGCATTATGAAGTTAAACGGAGATAAGCCTGTCAGTGCGGTATTTGTTGTCGGCGGTGGCGGTAAAATCGAAGGTTATACCAATCATCTGGCTGATAAAATCGGTATCCAGGTACAGCGTGTTGCTTTGCGTGGCGAAGAAGTAATGCAGAAGATTATTTTCCAGGACGATTCCTTGAAGAAGGACTCTTTGTTGGTTACACCGCTTGGTATCTGTTTGAACTTCTATGAGCAGAATAACAACTTTATTTTCGTATCTTTTAACGATGAGAGAATGAAGTTATATGATAACGGTAAATTGACTATTGTGGATGTGGTAATGCAGGCAGGCATTCCTAACGAAGCTTTGTTCCCGAGACGTGGCGCGGGTGTTACTTTTACATTGAATGGTAAGCCCAAGACTATTCGCGGTAATCAGGGTGAAGCGGCAGAATTTTACTTAAACGGCGAACCTGCGGATTTACATAGCTATATCCACGCAAACGATATTGTGCGTTTGATTGAGTCTACCGCTGGCGAAGATGCGGTGGTAGAACTTGGCAGTCTTGCGGAAATGAAGGAAAGTATTACGGTAATCGTAGATAAAACACCAGTGCAGTTCCCGAAATTTGCCAGCGTAAACGGCGAACTTCGTTCCCCGGCTTATGTGGTGCAGGAGGGCGATGAAATTGAGATGCTTAATTACTACACCGTACCGCAGATTCTTGAGTTTATGGACATTATCTTAGACAAGAGTAAGTGCGTAAACGTCAACAACAAGAAGGCTGATAAGAGAACCAAGGTGTATGATAATTTTACCTTTGACATTGTGAAAGCAACACCGCCGAAGAAGAAAAAGACTGCATCGAAGGGCAAGGTCGGAAGTAAGTCTGCCGGAACCGAAAGTAAGAGCGGTAAGGCAGGTAGCGCAGATAGCAACACAAATAAAGCAGGAAGTGCGGACAACGATAAAAATGCAGACACAAAGGTGAATGCTAATAAGAGCGTAACTGATGCGGAAACGAAAACAGATGTATTTGCGGATAATATGTCGGATTATCTTGCTGACGTAGAAGAAACAATGGCAGAGGAAGAAAGTGTGATAGAAACCGCCGGAACTTCTTCTGCAAATGCTACCACAAATGCAGGCGCGGATGCAGAAGCGCAGGAGGCGCCTAAGCCTGCGGCAGTTGAAATGATGGTTATGGTAAATGGCGCGCCCATTACCTTAAAAGGCAAGTCTTCTTATGTGTTTGTTGAAGTATTTGATTATATTAATTTTGATTTGTCACACGCAAACGGCCGTTCCATTGTAACGCAGTTAAACGGCAGACAGGCGCAGTATATGGAACCCTTAACGCCGGGCGATGTGATTGAAATTTACTGGAAGGAAAGATAAAAACAAATGAGACTGGTCAGTATTGCCAGCGGTAGCAGCGGAAACTGTATTTATGTGGGAAATGATAACACCCATCTTTTGGTGGATGTGGGCATCAGTGCTAAGAGAATCGAAGCCGGATTAAAAGAAATTGACCTTTGCGG
>JAZNLG010000014.1:0-7609 GCA_045578965.1 Lachnospiraceae bacterium
TCTTCATAAGTATCTTCTTGTACATCAATGCCATATAGCGATACTTCTGGGTCAGGTAGTGGCACATGAGCTATGCCTTCTCGTAACATTTCTGCTTCACCGTACCATAATCCACCTACCGCAGGTGACATGCAGTCTGAAAATACATCATTTACCGCTGCAATCACACCTCCGGATGAACGAAAGTTACTGCTTAACAGGATTTTTCTTCCCTCACCTGGCTGCGCACCTTCCGCATGTACATAAGTATTGTACTTCTTAAGAAAGATGCTGGGGTCAGCAAGGCGGAACTGATAGATGGATTGCTTTACGTCACCAACCATAAAACAATTCTGACGTCTGTTACTTAAGGCAGAAAAAATTGCGTCCTGTACTTCATTGCTGTCCTGGTACTCATCCACCATAATTTCTTCAAAATACTCCCGATACCACAATGCAACTTCACTTGGCGCATAAATATCCTCTTGTTTTTTTACCAGAATACGCAATGCCAGATGCTCCATATCCGAGAAATCAATAATGTTTTTATCTCGTTTTTTATTCTCAAACAATATACCAAACTCTGACACGCATCGTAATAAATCAGCCATGGTTTTACCTGCTGCCTGATTATCCTGTTGCATCTGCTCATAAGTGGCATAATAGAATTTTTTCTTTAAATCTTTAATCAGTTCCTTGCTTTTTTTATCACGAATTTCTTTGACCTTATCTTTAAGTTCCTCGTCTGCATCTTCCATTTTCTTTCTGGACAAAGTCTTAAAAGTATGTGACTGATATGCCGCTGTCCTCGTTACCAAATCTTCCGTTGCCATGAATCGGCGGAAAGAATCAATATCATCCTGAAGTGCTTCCTCATACAGATAAGGTCCCCCGGGTTCCCTGCATAGTGCAATCGCTTCTTCCGAAAGACGAATACACTCCTGTAAAATTCCTTGCTCATATTCATAAATCATTTGCTTTATTTCATCGCTCAAACCGGCTTCTTCACTCTCCAGCGATGTTATGCAGGTATTGATATAATCCTCCGGAAAAGGATTGCTCTGTACAAATGTATATATTTTTAAGAGTAAATTCTTTAACTCCTCATCTTTTCCGCTTCCGGCATACTTTTCCACAAGAGCGAGAAATGCTTCCGTTCCCACTTCATATTTCTGCTCCATATATTCTTCCAGAGTTTCCTGTTGCAAAAGTTTAATTTCTCCGTCATCCGCAATGCGAAATGCAGGATCCAAACCAATCTCATGAAAATGATTACGAAGCAAATACAGACAAAAACTGTCTATGGTAGTAATTTGCGCATTATTCAACAAGGTAATCTGCCGTCTTAAATGATCATTTGCCGGCTCCTTATCCATCCTGTCACGCAAGGCTGTGCCGATTCTTTCGCGCATTTCAGCCGCTGCCGCATTGGTAAAAGTCACAATCAGCATACGATCAATTTGTACGGGATTGTATTCATCACAAACCCGTTGCACAATACGCTCCGTCAACACCGCGGTTTTACCGCTGCCGGCTGCCGCAGACACCAATATATTACAGTCTCTTAAATCAATTACTTTCTGTTGATCCGGAGTGTACCTCATCTCCATCCTGGTCTCCCCCTCTGAATTTCTCTACCGTCATTTCCTCGGGTTGTAGTTTCTCATATCCTTTGATCTTAGTATCAAAACCGCATACGCCTTTGTACGCACAATACTTGCAGGAATCCGTTTCTCCGATTACCGTCGGTGAAACTTCAATTTTACCGCTTACAATTTCCTCTGCCAACGACATGGCTTTTTTACCGGCATAATCTAAAATTTGATTTAAAATCACCGGATTATATACATTGCCCTTCTCTTCTACCGCCCCCTGCACCTTGCTGACCGGCACGACAGAAGAGAATCTGGTAAACTCAGAATCCAATGCCTCTACAATGCCGGCTCTTGAAGATACCGCTCCGGTATTTTTCAGTTTACTGAAAATCTTTTCCTCATATTTTTCCGGCGTTAAAATCTCTTCCACGGAAATCAAGGGATCCTGTGTCCGATAATACAGCATTGCCGCCGGAACCACCGTTTTATCGGGATATTCCTCCTGCATCTTTTTTAAGGTCTGTCCCATATATACTGCCAACTGCAACGCAACTCCGTAATATAGGGCATTCAGATCAAAATCACGGCTGCCGGATTTATAATCCACAATTTTTACAAACAGTTCATCCTCCCGGTTACAGGTATCAATGCGGTCAATACGGCCTTTTAACAATAATTGTCCGGTATTTCCCTTAAAATCATAAATTTCCTTAAATTCCTTCTCATAAGCATAGGGCTTAAAATATCCCTTATTCAACTGTCCCTGTAACGTTTTAATGCTTCGACGGACAATTCGTTTCAACTGTTCCTTATAATAACGGTTCTTCGCTCCATCCTGTAAAATGGCTCCTCCGTAATATTCACTGACTTCGGCAACCGCATCTTCAATAAATTTCTCAACGCTTTCTTCGCCAATCGCTAACCAGTCCAACTGCTCCTTCTTTAACATCTGACCGAACTTTTGAAGAATATCATGCATGACATTACCCATATCCATGCTTTCAAATCCATACTCCTCACGTTCTTCCAGGCGCAAACCGTATGTCAGGAAATGAGCGTAATGACAGGCTGCAAACTTCTCCAGACTGCTGACACTGCATTCCATAATCTTTCCGTACAATGTTTCTGCCAGTTTTTTCTCCAAATCTGTCGGACAATAATGGACAAATGCAGTCTCCGTAATGTCCGCAAGCCATTCCCTGCACTCTTCCCTGCCGGATAAGTCTCCGTATAACGCAAATAATTCCTCGCTCTTCTCTTTTTCCATTGAGCCGGATACATACTCACACAACAAAGATGCAAGCCTGTTTTTTGCGTCTTCAACAGATAAAATTACAGCCTCTTTGCCGGTTACAGCCGTCTCAATCTGCGGAAACAGTTTTTGAAGTTCAGCAATCAGATAAGCAGGTCGCTTCGCACTTCCGTCATCTTCCATAACCGAATAAGACAAATACAAATACTCAGACGGTTTGGTCAAATTCATATACAAATACAAATGTTCAATAAACATCTGAGATGCAGGAGTAGGTGCCAGTTCCTTACCGGAACTCAGAAGAAATTCTCTCTCCATATCGGAAATCAAACCACCCCTACTGGTACTTTGAGGAATATTGCCGTCATTTACGCCCAGGAAAAACAACGCCTTAATATCTTTTAGACGCGTTCTTTCAATATCACCCACAACAAGCAAATCCACGCCTTGAGGAATGGTTCTGACACGAATTTCCCCAAAGCCTGCATCTAAAATATCCGAGAACTCCTGTAATGACAGAATATCTTCTCCCAAAAGTTCTGCAATTTGATTGAACAAGTCCATAATCAGTTTGTAAATCTGACGATATTCCAATGCACCGGACAAATCATTTCGTTCTTCCAACTTAACAGCGTAAGTCTCTAATTTAAGTGCCACCTCCTGCTCCACACAGAAGTAATAAAACATCTCACACCATTTTTTTGCCGGCAACGCAGTATCCGTCATTTTATCCATAAGCGGCGTAAAAACAGCCACAACCTGCTCTCGCAAACTGTTCAGTCTTTCCAGTTCTTTTTCGTCCCGCTTACTCTCTTTATGCGTATAATGAAAGGGATTTTGCCATGCACGAAAACCTTTCAGCCCTCTTGCGCGAACATAATTCTCAAGCCGGTCAATTTCTTCCCGACTTAAATCCGTCATCCCGCACCGTAAAAAACGAAATACATCTGTATAACGAAATCCGTATCGCACTACGGTAATGGCATTTCGCAAAAATGCCACAAAAGGATTTGCCATTAAATCCCTGTTTTCATCCATAAAATAAGGCACATTATATTTCTCGAACTGCTGTCGAAGCGGCGATTCATACTGACTCATATTTCCGGTTACCACGGCAATATCACGATAACGGTATCCCTTCGTCTCAATCAATTCAAACATATAAGCACACATCCGGTTACATTCTTCCCGAACATTTGCTGCTTTTACAATATGAACGGATGAATTCACGTCCTCAAAAATCTCGCTCTCCTTACGGAATAAATTGCGTTCCAAATGAGATAACTGTGAATTATTTGCAAATCTTTTCACAGGCACTTCTGAAAGAATCATGTCCTCTTTCAGCGAAATACCGTTTCGTTCAGCCATCTTCTGTAATGTCCTTACGGTCTGACGACTCATATGAAAAAGAAAATCCTCGCCCTCAACCCGATAAGGACTGTATCTGTGATCCATCTCCAGCGTAATGACCACATCTTCCGCCAAACACATCAATTCTTCAATCACGTTATTCTGGATTGGTGTAAAACCGGTAAAACCATCAAATACAAAGACACTTTTCTTCACGTTTTTCGATAAATGCAAACGTTGCTGTAAAAGATCCAACGTCTCTTCTTTCGATAAAAACTTGTCTTCACATTCTTTTAAAAAGGCTTTATAAATATGGTTTAAATCTTTTAATTTTAAAAATAAAGGTCGTTTATTCTCCGCAAATTCGGTTAAATGCTCCACATCTTCCGGTTTTAGTCCATACTGCATAAATTCGGAAAGAACAGATTTTACTTCCTGAATGTATCCCGATTTGCGTAATCCTGCAGCAAGTACCGGTATATGCTCTTTTTCCCGTTCTGCCACCTTACGAAGAAGAAGGCACTTGCCGGTATCATCCAACACCAAACGATTGTCTTTACCGACCTCTTCGAATATGCGGTGCGACAAACGGCCTAAACTTAACACATCAATATTAAGAATGCCTCCGTCCGGATGCATTTTTACCATCTGCTTCTGTGTTTGCATAGTAAACTGATCCGGCACAATCATAAAATAATTCTTATCCGGATTCTTCATTGCCTGTTTTATCATTTCTTGCTGCACACCAACACTTTTTCCCGAGCCGGAAGCGCCAAACCAAAATTGTAATGCCATTGCATTCTCCTGTGTTCTTTCTCTGCGTACAATCATTTGCGTATAACAAAGCAAATCATCGCTTGTCATATTATGATTTTTACAATTGCCTGTCTGATATTAAGTATAACATAAAAGACCACTTCCACCAAGATAAATAACCTTGATAAAAGTGGTCTTATGGTTCAATAACATCAATTCTCTATTCAGGGATTCTCTTATGATACTGCCTGTGCAATATCAAAGTACAATTCTCTCTTACCGGGCAATACAGTTTCTTTTGCAAGAAGCACAAATGCCAAAAGAATCATATGTGTATCGATAGGCTGAATTTCCACACGGTTCTGCTTTGCGTAATCCTTGCAGTAACTGTCAATCAAACGCACAATATACTTAGCACGTGTGGTAATTCTGGTATCTTCACACTGAAGTAATTCTGCAGTCTCACTTAACTCAATATTATCGTAAAAATATGCCAATGCCGTGATAGTATGAATCTCCGGCAACTGTGACAAATAGTTGGATGCCAACGCAGCGGTTTCAGCCTCCGTAAACATAGTCATTCCTTCCGTTACTACAGGCACAGCAGGCATCTGGTCAAATCTGCCCATTTCTTCATCCATAAGCATAGTAGCGCAATGTACATTCATCCAATCCATAAGATGTCCGTACATAATGCCGTTCATCCACTTAACCGCATCTTCGGGTTTCTGAAGTCTGCCCAGACGCATTGCCATACTTTTATAAATTTTTACAAGCAGTTTCGCCGCTTCCTGATCGTTATTTACTACCATTTTGATATGAAAGTAAAAATCGTTTGCAGTCAAATCGTACAAATCCTGAAACGCTTTCTTATTTCCTGCCAATAATTCTCTCATAATAACTGATAACTCATATGTATGCTGCACAGTTATCCTCCTTTCGAGTCCCGCCTCGTCTCATTTTACACAAAACCAACCATTTCCCAATGATTTGCTTTCCCTTATACACATATGCTCTCTTTATTTTTATTAAAAAATGTGAACATTCTGTGTTTCATATATATCTTACCATATTTTAGAAAGAAATCCAGTGTTTTTTGGTAGATTTTTATATATATAATATTTTTCGACTTTTTCTACGGCTGACTGCCAAGCATCAATTCACCTTCGCAAAATACTGCCATTTTATCTGCGCCGCCTGCGGAGAAATCATTTCCAAAATCGAAATTACTCCAGTCTTCTTTGGCAACACGTACCTGAATCGTCACTTCGTCACCCGAGCGCAAAGCATCCTTAGAATCACAAGTAATGGAAAGCACGGTGTCCGCATTGGTTTTATTTCCGGAAACCGCAGCAAATGCACCTTGTACTTTCTCCGTAATGGCAGAATAGGTACTGCCGGAAAGACAAGCATAATCGCAGTAAAAATTCATACCCTTATCACCATCATCCGTAAAGAAATACCGGATTTCCAAATCTTCCAGTGCCACAGCCTCCGTACCGTCATTACGAATCGTAATAAAGAAAGACATACCGGAACCGCTGCCGCTCTTTGACTGGTTATCAACAGTCATGGTTAAATTATTCCCTGATGCAGTATTGGAACCTGCATTGTTCTGCTGGGTATTTTGTGTACTGCCCTGGGAGTTTTGATGATTAGACTGCTGGTTATTTGTCTGCTGTCCGTTATCATTCCCCTGCTGTTCCTCCGCATCATTTCCCTGTACGGGCGTTGTCACAGCCACACCTTCACCGTCCGGTTCCGTACCGTATATCAATTCGCCATCTGCATACAATGCCATATGAGATGCTTTTACAAGGCTGCCACCGTTGGTTCCTGCAATGTCCTGATAAGAAAAATCATTGGAATTATCCCATGCGGATGCCGACGTCATTCTAAACTGTACTTCTTTTTTATAACTGCTCTGTCCACCGGGATAAATCGGTTCTCCGGCAAACTGAATTTCCACATAATAAATATGATTCTCTTCATCCCAGGGCATAACACCTACCGCACTTCCGCCTTGGCTGTAATTGGTATTTAAACTGATATCCGCTGCCGTTTTGCCATTCTCATACACTTCGCTCAAATCCATAAAATAACGCAAAGTAACGGTGTCTAAAGTTCTTGCGGGCCATGCGGATGCATTGGTTACAAACGCTTTGACCTCTAAATGATTATCTCCGGATACATTCACGCATGCATCAATGTACACTTCATCTGCGGGCACTTCTTCCACCGCACCGAAATTTACCAGAGTCTGTCCGCCGAAATCCTCATACAGACAAGCCAGTGCCCCCACAATACCTGCATTATAATCACAGGCAACTTCGTTGTTAATGTAATTAGATACCTCATCCTGATAGCCATCGTTAGAATCCGGTCCGCCTACTAACGCACCATATAATGTATGCCTTGCTTCCTTCGGTTCATTCATATTATTGCTGTAAGATCCTTGCGCTGTTCTGTGGTGTGGATTCTGCGGATAGTCTTCTCCAAAACCAATCAGATAAGATCTTCCCGTATCACCCAACGCATAATTCACCTGAGCAACACCAAAATCGTAATAGGTATCTTTTTTATTGTCCGGACAAACATCGGATTCACTGTATACCAATGCCACAAATGCCTCTGTAGTGGCATAACGCAATGACCCCCAGGAATCAAGCCATGCCAA
>JAZNLG010000015.1:0-1834 GCA_045578965.1 Lachnospiraceae bacterium
ATTATAGAAGAGGTACCGGTATGGTCAGAGAAATCAAAGAAAACGAATTAAATCAACTTTTAGAATTATATTTACACTTACACGAGACTTCTCTACCTGAAGAGTCTGAGCATTTGGCACAAACCTGGCAGACGATTATGCAGGATTCAAATCACCACATTATCGTCAAAATTGTAGACGGTCAAATTGTATCTTCCTGTGTGTGCGTCATTATCCCGAATTTGACCAGGGGTGTAAGGCCATATGCTTTTATCGAGAATGTGGTGACGCATGCGAATTATCGCGGTAAAGGATACGCGAAGGAATGCTTAAACTTTGCCAAAGAAATTGCAATGCAGATGAATTGCTACAAAATGATGTTGCTGACGGGAGCAAAAGAAGATACTACTCTTAACTTTTATAAAAATGCGGGATATAACAGTACGGATAAAACCGCTTTTATCCAATGGCTGGAATAGGAGAATTTTATGCCTGAAATTAAGGAATTGACAATCGAAAAAATTGATATCATTAAAAACTTTTTCAAGGACATTTTTACGAGGGAGCCTTGGAATGATGACTGGAGCGATGATGAGCAGTTGCATCAGTACATAACCGATATTATCGGCAATCAGAATTCTCTGGCTTTCGGATTGTTTGAAGGGGAGCAATTACTTGGACTTGCCTTGGGAAATATTAAGCACTGGTATACCGGGACTGAATTTTTTGTAGAAGAGTTCTGCGTAAAGACCGAAATGCAGGGACAAGGGCTTGGCACGGAGTTTTTGCGACTTTTGGAAGTTGAGTTAAGGGTAAGAGAAATTAAAACAATTTTTCTGATGACCGGAAAAGAGATGCCGGCGTTTGCCTTTTATAAAAAGAATGGTTTTGAGGAAATTATCAATCACGTTTCGCTTAAGAAGGATATTTAATTATGAAAATCATAACCTTGGTAGAAAATACAACTTTATCGCCCGACTTGCGTTGTAAGCACGGGCTTAGCCTTTATATCGAAACAGCCAACCACAAAATCCTTTTCGATTTGGGGACGAACGGTTTATTTGCGGAGAACGCAAAGAAGTTAAACGTTGACCTTACGCAGGTGGATATTGTGGTCATTTCGCATGGACATGCAGACCATGGCGGTGGGCTGAAGAAGTTTCTTGCATTGAATAAAACTGCGAAAATTTATATTCGCAAACAGGCTTTGGAACCCCACTATATTAAGGTGCTGGGCCTGCCTTTTGGAGTGGGCGTGGATGCGTCTGCCTTGGACGAGTCGCGGTTTGTTTTTACAGAGGAAATTACGAAGGTTGATGAGGAGTTGACACTGTTTTCAGGGGTAAATACGGAGCAGTTTTTCTCCGCATCAAATCGTGTTTTATTTGCAAAGAAGCAGGGGAAAATAGTTGCGGATACTTTTGACCACGAACATAATTTGCTGATTACGGAGCAGGATAAAAAAGTCCTTGTGGCAGGTTGTTCTCATGCAGGAATTGTTAATATCCAAAGAAAAGCGGAAGTGGTTGCCGGGCAAAAGATGAGTGCCGTAATCGGCGGTTTTCATCTTTATAATCCGCCCACGAAGAAGTATGAAAGTGCGCCTTTTATAGATGAGGTGGCAGCGGAATTGGCTAAGACCGAAGCTGTTTACTATACAGGGCATTGCACCGGCGTCAAAGCGTATGATAGAATGAAAAATACTTTGGGCGGACGCTTGCAGTATTTGTCCACGGGGAGTATAATCGAAATCCCCGAATGGGTGAAGGAAAGAGGAGAGAAAATGTACATTATCGTAGGCCTGGGTAATCCGGGATTGAAATATAACAACACAAGGCACAACATTGGTTTTTCG
>JAZNLG010000016.1:0-8355 GCA_045578965.1 Lachnospiraceae bacterium
ATAACCCCTGCATCCAGCATTTGCAAAAGATAAATCGCAAACACTTTAAAATTTCCCAGTTGTTTTTCTACCTGAAATTTCGTTTGGTCACGAAAAACCAATTCAATGTAATAGTAGCTAACCTTTAATCCGCTATGATGCTTACACTCAATAGCAACAATATCCGAACATGTATAAGCTGTTTTTTTCAGTATTTTTCTTAACACCAGTTGTTGTCTGTAAACAATCACGGCTTTGGATGATAAAAAGAAATACAGAAAGAGGCAAAACCATAAAAAACCCATAATCAAGCCCATGCCGATAACACCCAATAAAGTGTTTTTCTCCGGTATTCGTAACAGTAACATAAGCAACATTTCAATCGGTGTTATTACAAAAATGTGAACCAGAATAAACGCAAGCAGGTAGCCTCTTATCCAACCGCCTTGTACCTTAAATTCATGATTCATAACCGGAGGTGCAACTACATTTGAATTGTACATATATATTCCTCCTAATCCTTGTACACTACCTCACCCTGACAAATCGTGTACTTCACCTTACCCGTCAGTTCTTCCCCTAAGAAGGGCGAATTCTGGGACTTGGATTGAAAACCTGTTACAACCCACTTCTCATCCGGGTTAAAAATCACGATATCCGCAGGTCCGTCTACCCGCAAATCTCCTCTGTCAATGTTATACATTGCCGCAGGCTTTGCAGTCAGTTTGTCCAAGACTTCCATCATAGACATCCCGGCTTCTTTTACCAGTTTCTCAATACACAGGGGCAATGCTGCTTCCAATCCTAACATACCGCTTGGTGCCTCGGTCAAAGGCTTATCCTTTTCTTCCTTAGCGTGGGGTGCATGATCCGTTGCAATCATATCAATAGTGCCGTCTTTTAATCCTTCAATAATGGCGAGACGGTCTTCTTCTGTACGAATAGGCGGATTTACTTTCGCAAGCGTTCCTTTGGCGATGACCGCTTCCTCCGTCAATGCAATGTGATGCGGGGTTGCTTCCGCATGTACGCGGTTACCCGGTACTGCTTTCGCCTTACGTACCAATTCCACGCCTTCTTTGGTACTGATGTGCTGTACATTTACGATTGCATTCGTTTCCAATGCAATCCGTAAATCTCTCTCAATCAGGCTGATTTCAGCTTCTCTCGGCGAACCACCGATTTTATAATACTCCGATGCCTTTCCTCGATTCACGCCATTGTTTGTAATCAAAGCAGCATCCTCTTCATGAAGGCTGATTGGCATATTCAGTGCCGCCGTTTTCTCCATAGCCGCTCTAAGAATTGCTTCATCCATCAGTGGAATTCCGTCATCCGTAAAACCGATGGCGCCTGCTGCCACAAGAGCATCCATGTCGGTTAAACGTTCTCCTTTTAGTCCAAAACTAACCGCGCCGCAACTTTCCACATGAATCCCCGTCTCTTTTCCCTTCTTAAGGACATAAGAAAGCGTATCTGCATTATCAATGGTAGGTTTGGTATTACACATCATAATAACCGTGGTATAACCGCCTGCTGCTGCCGCCTTAGCTCCGGTATAAATATCTTCCTTATACTCAAATCCGGGGTCTCTGAAGTGGGTATGCACGTCCACCAGACCGGGAGCCACAATCAGCCCCGTTGCATCAATCACTTCTGCATCGGCCGGAATTTCAGCGCTGCCTATTGACACAATTCGTTCTTCTTTTATAACAATGTTAGCAATGCCTTCGAACCCGCTCTTCGGATTGATAACATAACCGTTTTGGATTACAATCATTGGTACCTCCAAGTAACTTTCTTCATTCTCTTAAAATGTAATCGCCAATTATTTCAAACTCCCCATCATTTATGCCAGGACTATTCAAACACAATCGGTTTATCCATATATTCGGTGCAAATCACTACATACGGATAAGAAGGACTTTCCGGCACCTGTTCCGCCGCCGACGGTCCTACCAAAGTAGTCGCCATACACACACTCTGCTTTGTCAGATATAAAGCATCTACCGTGATACTGTAACCACCGGTTGCCTGCTGTCCGTAACCTACGCACAGATACATAAAATCTCCGTCTGAGTACGCCTGATAAAAAGGTTCCCCTTTTTTCTCTTCCAGCACATCAACCAATTCCTCCGGAATGTTCTCCGTAGCCACCACCGTAAAATCCAAGTCTCTGACTTTATCTGCCGTTTCTTCTTTTTTTCCGCACGCTGACACACACATGCAAAGTGCACAAACAACAAACGCTACACATAGTTTTTTAAGCATAATTCCACCCGGAAATTCTTTACTTTCATTTTATGTGTTTCTGTTGTTTTTATGTGTAAGGGACATGCCCAATTTCAAACATATTCCTAATGCATTGCACTTATTTTTACGGAAGCATTCTGTATTTTAAGTTAATACTGTAAGAAATTGTAGTTATCAATATCTTTTAATAAAACTTTTGCCTTACGTCCGTTGAATTTCAATAAGTCAAAACCTGCATCTCCATACTGCATAAAATACACTTCCTTTGCGGAAATTGCACAATAATCTTCGCCGGCGCAACTGCCAAGATCCGTTAAACTTTCGCCATCATACAGTGCCAACATTCTGTCACCGTTTTCATCGCCCACCTGATATGCAAATACCACTGCTCGTCCGTCTGCCGTCATAACGGTGCTGTCTGCAATAATATTTCTTGCCACCAGTGCACTGTTATAATACAAGTCAACGGTTCCGTTTCCGGCATCCTTACCGATATACATTTTATTATGCTCCATATATTCAATGGAAATCACATTATTGTCGATTACTTCTACTTTACCCTTATCTAACAACTGATATCCCATAGCGTATAAAATACCCACTGTATCATTGTCATCCGCGTATCCGATAAAGTATGCCTTTTTTGCCGTAGTATCGAAATAAATATCATCCTTAATATCCATCGGATAAACATCTTTCATTTCAATGGCTTCACCATCTGCCACAAGACGATATACGCACTGCTCGGAAATCGGTCCTACAGCCACAAAAAACATAGCGGTTTCGGAATCCGCTCCGTGGAATCTCCATGCATCCTGTGTTACTAAAACAGTTTCTTTTGCTCCCTCTTTGTAATAGTAAAGCCCTCTTGTTTCCGTAAGATAATACACTTCACATTTTTTATCGATATTGTATACGTGGCACTCGGTATAATCCTTTCCGATTAATACCTTCTCTCCGCTCTTGGCAGTCAACATATACAAGCCGTCTTCTTTCTCGTAAACTACTGTTTTAAAGGTATCTTCCGCTTCGATAATTTTTGTAACACCGGTTTCCAAAACGGTAAGACTTCCGGGATTATCCAACTCAATCGTTGTAAGTTTATGATCACTTCCGCCAAGAATCAAAGCCTTATCTTTCTTTGCACTTAACCGAAATGTTGCAGCATCATTGCACAGATTCTGAACCGTTGCATCTTTGACAAGATATTGATACAGACCGCTATTTGCCGCATAGTATACATCACCTTTGCCCGCTACTTCATAATCAGTCACACCCTGACAAATCAAAGTTGCTTTTTTACTTCCTTTTTTCGCATAATACAAATCAAATGTACTTCCATTCACATTCATAGCGAAATAAACATACTTGCCGTCAGTGGTTACTGCCGCCGGGTTCTCATCATTATTTTCACCCTTCTCATTAAAATTCCAAGAATTCCACTGGTCTGAATATACTACATCTTTTAAAATTGCCTTGTCAGCCATTACGCAACCGTTATCCTGGTAAAAAAGCATACCTCTGGTTAAAGACTGATAATGATTATTGTATGCAATTAATCCAATCACACATCCGATAATCAGAACCGAAACAATGCAAATCGCAATAATTACCGCTTTTTTATTCTTCTGGTACCATGTCTTATTGGTATCCTGTGCCGCCATTTCTTCTTCAATGGGAAGTACTTCTTTTCCGCTCTTTTTTGCTTCTTTTGCAGCCTTCTTCTCTAATCGTTTCTTTTCTTTTTCTGCTTTTTTATCTTTTTTAGCATCTTCACTGCCGGCATAAACTTCTTCCATTGCCTTGCTATAAGCATCTTCTACTGCTGCATTGTCTTTCTTGATTTCTTCCATCGTTTCTATTCCTTCTTCCTTGGTCACCTGCGCAACATCTGCATCCGTCGTTTCTTCCGTTTGCGGTTCACATACAGGTTCCTTTTCCTGTGTTAAAAGTTCCACCAGTTCCGTAAAATGCATTCCGTGAGACGCCTTAATCAAAATTGCATCATCCCGGTTTAAAAGCCCTGCTACTTCATTTTTACAATCCTCAAGGGTTGCAAAATAATGCAGGCCCATAGTATCTTTTTTGTCCGTATATTCTGCAGCACCCTGATACATCTCTTCACTCAAAATACCCACACAAATCAACACATCCACATTATGTTCAGCCGCATATGCGCCGACACCCCGGTGCAATGCTTTCTCATTCTCACCAAGTTCGAACATGTCACCAAGGATTGCCACCTTACGCGTAATAGCTTCTCCCAACAAGTCAATGGCTGCTTTCATGGATACCGGATTTGCATTGTAACAGTCATCAATAATGGTATATTCCGAAGTCCGAATCAAATGACTTCTTCCTCTGACCGCCTCCACGGAACGAATTCCTCTCTCTATTTCCTCAGCCGTAAGGCCCATGGTCTTACCCACAGCAGTTGCTGCCAAAGCATTGTAAACCATATGTTTTCCGGGCAAGGGAATCTCTGCCTCTATTGTCATATCCCCGGTATGGATTGCGCATTCGCTGCCAAAAAGACCCTTATTTACCACATCCGTTGCATAAACTTCTGCAGTATCATCCATCCCGTAAAAGACAGGTTTCTTACCGTTTACTTCCGCAATACCTGCCAGTTTATCATCCTCTGCAAAAAGACAGGCAATTCCGCCTTCCTGCAGATTTGCAAACACTTCTGTTTTGGCTTTTAACACGCCGTCTCTATCGCCCAACTGTTCCAAATGACACTGACCGATATTGGTAATGACGCACACATCCGGCCGGGCTATTTCAGAAAGTCTGGTCATCTCGCCAAAATCACTGATACCCATTTCAAGCACCGCCACTTCGTGCTCGTCACGAATTTTTAAAACCGTAAGCGGCAAACCCACTTCATTGTTAAAATTACCTTCGGTTTTCAATACTTTATACTTCTCTGATAAAACAGATGCAATAAATTCTTTTGTACTGGTTTTACCCACGCTTCCGGTAATTCCCACTACTTTTATATTGAGATTCTCTCTGTAAAATTTTGCAATCTGTTTCAACGCAACAAAGGTATCTTTTACCAAGATAAAAGAACCCTTCACGCCCTCCGGAACGTATTCACAAATGGCCAAAATTGCTCCCAATTCAAAAGCCTTGGCAATATAATCATGGCCGTCCACCCGCTCTCCCTTCGTTGCAAAAAACATATAATTTTCTTTTACAAGTCTGGAATCAATTACTGCTCCTTCAATTTGGGCAGATCCGTCCGCACCATTTAAAATCAACTCGCCGCCACAGGCTTTGGCAATATTTTCGAAGGTCATATTTTTCATCACAAATCCCCTTCTTACTATCTAAAAATCTAATTTTTGTTTTGATAGTTAAACCTTACTTCCATCATTCATATTTCGTTTGGCATTCACCGCTTTGTCAGTCTTGTAAGCACTGTTTACAGACTATATTTCTTTAACGAAATCTCAATAATGTGTTCACACAAAGATGCATAATCCATACCTTCGGCCGCTGCTTCCTGCGGTAAAAGCGAGGTAGGCGTCATGCCCGGTAAAGTATTTGCCTCCAGACAATATACATTTTCTTCTTCATCAGCCATAAAATCAATGCGGGCGTATGTCTGCAGATGAAGCACTTTGTATGCAAGTTCTGCCGCCTGTTGAATTTTATTCCTCAAAGAATCCGATATATTTGCAGGACAGGTTTCAACGGTACTTCCTGCCTGGTATTTATTTTTGTAATCATAAAATCCTTCTACAGGTGCAATCTCCACTACCGGCAATGCTCTGCCTTCCAAAAGTCCGCAGGTAAACTCACGCCCTTTAATAAACTGCTCCAAAAGAACCTTATCTTCATATTGAAATGCCTGGTTGGCAGTCTGCAAAAGTTCCTCTTTATTCTGCACCATATACACGCCTACGCTGGAACCGCCGCGTGAAACTTTTAATACCAGCGGGTAACCCACGTTTTCTGCCATTGAGCGAACATCTTCCCCTTTATAAACCGTCACGGACTTCGGTGTGGGGACATTATACATCAGAAAATATTCCTTGGTGATTGCCTTATCCATACAAATGGCACTGCTTAAATAGTCCGTACCCGTATACTTAATTCCCATCAAGTCAAAAGCAGCCTGAATACGACCGTCTTCGCCGTTTGCCCCATGCAACGCCATAAAGACCATATCGGAACGTTTACAAATCTCGCAGACGTTTTTACCAAAGAAATCCATATCACCCTTCTTCAACGCCTTCAATTCATCCATAGTAGGATTCTTCTCGCTGACCGCCTTCATTCCCTCGGCCCAGTCCCTTGTATCCTCAAAAATCACATCCAAATCATCGTATTCCACACCCAGATATACATCTAAAAGAACCACCTGGTGTCCTTTGGATTTCAAGGCGCGATATACTCCGGTTCCGGAAACCAATGACACATCTCTTTCTGTACTGTTTCCTCCGGCTAAAACCGTGATTTTCATAGCATCCTCCCATCTGTGCCGAGGCACATATCCGTTATTATAAAATATTCGTCATACAGACACTTTTGTGCCTGCACAAAATTCTTTATACATATCATTTTATTATATCCTTTTATCAAGGCAAATTCAAGGAAATGTTGGCATACTCCTCAGCCTTATCTTTGTCGCTCTATTTTGCTTTCTTTATTGCTTTTAATGCATAAAAATAGTATCATATCTCTAATGAGTCGTAACCGTTTTGGCAATACTCATACTATATTTCCTATTGGGGAGGAATTTATGGACAGACAGAATCTCACACTTATGACTGACCTGTACGAGCTTACTATGATGCAGGGCTATTTTAAGAGTAAAAATGATAAAACCGTAGTTTTTGATATGTTTTATCGTACCAATCCTTCCGGTGGCGGTTATGCCATTGCAGCCGGCTTGGAGCAGGTTATTGAATATATCAAAGAATTAAAATTCGAAAAAGAAGACATTGATTACCTTGCCGGTCTGGGTATTTTTGACCGGGACTTTTTGGATTATTTAAGCACCTTCCGTTTCAGCGGTGATATCTATGCAATTCCCGAAGGCACGGTGGTTTTCCCCCGAGAGCCGCTTTTGAAAGTAATTGCCCCCATTATGGAAGCACAACTTGTGGAAACTGCAATTTTAAATATTATTAATCACCAAAGTCTGATTGCCACCAAAGCATCTCGCGTAGCTTACGCAGCTCAGGGTGACGGTATTATGGAATTTGGTTTGAGACGTGCGCAGGGCCCCGATGCAGGTACCTACGGTGCAAGAGCTGCTATGATTGGCGGTTGTATCGGCACTTCCAATGTCCTTTGCGGACAATTATTTGACGTTCCCGTCAAAGGAACCCATGCACACAGTTGGATAATGAGTTTTGAAGATGAATATACTGCATTTAAAACTTATGCAAACCTTTATCCTAACGCCTGCATACTCTTGGTGGATACTTATGATACCTTAAAATCCGGCGTACCAAACGCCATCCGTGTCTTTACCGAGATGCGTGATGCCGGCATTGAACTTGGATACTACGGCATTCGCTTAGACAGCGGTGACCTTGCCTATATGTCCAAAAAGGCCCGTAAAATGTTGGATGAAGCAGGCTTCCCCGATGCTGTTATTTCTGCATCCAGCGATTTGGACGAATACCTGATTGAAAGTTTAAAACTGCAGGGTGCCAAAATCACCTCCTGGGGTGTGGGTACCAACTTGATTACCTCTGCGGACAACCCCGCATTCGGTGGCGTATACAAGCTGGCAGCTATACGCAATGAGGACGGTACTTTTATCCCCAAAATCAAATTGTCCGAGAACTCTGCCAAGGTAACCAATCCGGGAAATAAAACCGTATATCGTATCTACGAGAAGGAATCCGGCAAGATAAAAGCAGATTTGATTTGTCTTGCCGATGAGAAATATACCGAAGATGATTTTATCCTTTTATTTGATCCTAACGAACCCTGGAAGAAGACCAAAATGAAGCCCGGCACTTTTACGATTAAGGAATTGCTGGTGCCCGTTTTCCTCAATGGCGAGTGTGTCTACACCTCTCCTTCCGTTATGGAAATCAGAGACTATTGTTTAAAAGACCAGAACACAATGTGGGACGAAACCAGACGTTTTGCAAA
>JAZNLG010000017.1:0-3743 GCA_045578965.1 Lachnospiraceae bacterium
AATGATTCGTGACCTGCAAGGAATGCGAAACATTCTGTTTCTTCTTCCAATAACATCTTACCTAAGTTACCGTGTCCAAGACCTACCTTACGTGTATCAGCAACAGATCCGGGAATACAGAAAGCCTGAAGACCTTCACCGATTGCTGCAGCAGCGTCAGCTGCTCTTCTGCAGTCTTTCTTGATTGCGATTGCTGCACCTACGATGTATGCCCAGCAAGCGTTCTCAAAGCAGATAGGCTGAATGCCTTTGATCTGATTGTATACATCAAGACCTGCATCCTTAGTAATTTTTTCTGCTTCTTCGATAGAAGCGATTCCATAGTTATTTAATACAGAATTGATTTTGTCAATTCGTCTTTCATATGATTCAAATAATGCCATTTTTCAGTCCTCCTATCTTATTCATTTCTGGGATCGATAATCTTAACAGCATCTGCTACACGACCATACTGGCCTTTTGCTTTTTCCCAAGCTGTTGTAGGATCATCACCCTTTTTGATAAAGTCAGTCATCTTGCCAAGGCTTACGAACTGGTAACCGATAATCTGATCATCTGCATCAAGAGCGATACCTGTTACGTAACCTTCAGCCATTTCAAGGTAACGGGGACCTTTTGCCAATGTACCGTACATTGTACCAACCTGTGAACGAAGTCCCTTACCAAGGTCTTCAAGACCTGCACCAACAGGAAGACCGTCCTCAGAGAATGCACTCTGTGTACGACCGTAAACAACCTGAAGGAATAACTCTCTCATAGCTGTATTGATAGCATCACATACAAGGTCAGTATTTAATGCTTCTAATAAAGTTCTTCCGGGTAAGATTTCAGAAGCCATAGCTGCTGAATGAGTCATACCTGAACATCCGATGGTTTCAACCAATGCTTCCTGGATGATACCTTCCTTGATGTTGAGGGTTAACTTACAGGCACCCTGCTGAGGAGCACACCAGCCGATACCGTGTGTTAAACCGGAAATGTCTTTGATTTCTTTTGCTTTTACCCATTTTGCTTCTTCAGGGATAGGAGCACAACCGTGATTAACGCCCTGTGCTACTGTACACATTTTCTGTACTTCATGTGAATAAATCATGTGAAAATCTCCTTTCAAACATAATATACTTTAACAAACAGGCTTCTCCTGTGTGTCGTCATGATTTCACCGATTATGTAAGCAAGCCATAACCGCTTCTTCTATTTTGGCATAAAAAAGCGAAAAAATCCAGTGTTTTTTCGCTTTTTCGACAGAATATTTCTTATAAAAGCACATTTTCGTCATAATATAAAAAATATCTCATTTTATGTTTAAAATCTTATTGTTTTTTTACAATATCATCTGATCTCTTGTAAATACTGTCCGCAGGTACAAAACCTCTTACACAGGATGTAGGATAAACATTGGAATTCTTTCCTACTACAGTACCCGGATTTAACACGGAATTACAACCAACTTCCACGCAATCACCAAGCATCGCACCGAATTTCTTCAAACCGGTTTCAATGTTCTCTTCTGCGGATTTTACAACAACAAGGGTCTTATCACTCTTTACGTTAGATGTGATAGAACCTGCGCCCATGTGTGCCTTATAACCCAAAACACTGTCACCCACATAGTTGTAATGGGGAACCTGTACACGGTCAAATAACACAACATTCTTTAATTCTGTCGAGTTACCTACTACAGCATTTTTACCCACAATGGCGTTGCCACGGATAAAAGCACAATGACGTATTTCCGCTTCCTCATCAATAATCAGCGGTCCGTTTAAATAGGCTGACGGGAATACCTTGGCACTCTTTGCTACCCATACATTTTCGCCACGTTTCTCATACTTGTCTTCCGGAAGAGTCTCGCCAAGTTCCACGATAAACTTCCCAATCTCAGGTAAAACTTCCCACGGATACTCTTTGCCGTCGAATAACTTTGCAGCAATTGTGTTCTCCAAGGACATAAGGTTTGAAATTTTCATTGCTTCTGACATAGTGTCACCTCGCTTTATAATTTTTTAAATATTAGAACCTGCAATAAACAATACAATAATGTATGTAATTAAAACACATATTCCGGTATTCGATGTAACCAAAACAGCCAGTTCTTTCGGCTTTTTATGCAAACGCTGTTTGATATAATATCCTATCTCGAGCAACATCAGAACCGCAGGAATAATCCAATGAAGATTCATGTGCAAATATGACAGTTTTGCAAGTAAACTACCATCCGTGAAAGACGGCAAAAAATAGAAACCGATAAAAAGTATATTACAAATTATATTGGTAGCAAGTCCAAATATTACATGTATCTTAAAATACCGGCTAAGGTCAGGTTTCAAACAATAATTCAAAAAGACAGTAATTACAATCATAATAACGGCCGGTAACATTGCTTGTAATCCTGCTAACATCATCCAGGATAATATTAAAACAACCGAAAACACAATCGCCTGTTTATGAAGTTGTTTTTTATCCGTCATAATATTTACCTCTTATAATACTGCGCCGCATAATCAAAGCACTGCTTCAATTGATTATCATTTCTGAGGCTCTTCACATTGTTTGTATGCTTCGTTACAAAATCCGTAAGCTTCGTCATATATTCTTCTTCCGTAATGCTACCGTCTGCAACGCCTGTTAAGCCTTTTTCCCAACTTGCAGTCAACGCAGGATTCAATAACGAACCAATGGATAAACGCACCACATCATGAATCATTTCGCCCATCTGTGTCGGCGTAATAATCTGTGTCTTTGAATTCAGGGCCAGATACCTGTTATTGACTAACTTAGTAAGAATCGCCGCTCTCGTCGCACTGGTACCAATACCACTACCTTTAATTTGAGCGCGTAAATCTTCATCTTCAATGAACTGGCCCGCATTTTCCATAGCAAGAATGATACTACCGGAATTATAACGTTTCGGCGGTTGTGTCTCGCCTTCCTTGATTTCGAAGGCCTTAAGCGGAAGTTCATCCCCTTTCTTAAGTCCTGCTAAAATCTTCAAAAACGCCTCATCGCACTTTACTTCTTCTGCTTCATTCTCCGTGCCTGCTTTATTTGCATTCTCTTTCTCGGCATCTTCTTTGCCTAAATCTTTGTCCGCATCTTTCTTTTTGGCAAAAGAATACTGCATTACCTTGCGGAATCCTTCTTCTATTAACACCTTAAAAGAACAGTAAAATTTCTCGTTTCTGCGCTCTGTCACCAAAGAAACCTTCTCGTATACGGCAGCAGGATAAAAGATTCCCAAAAACCTTCTTGCAATGATTTCATAAACAAGTCTTGCAGTGGGACTTACACTGCCCAAAGCCTGAAATCCCTGTCCCGTGGGAATGATTGCATAGTGGTCCGTAATCTGTTTGTCATTTACGTACTTGGTTGACGCAATCTTTTTATAAGATCCAAGTGCCAGTACTTCTTTGGCATTGTCCTGTAAAACCGCGTAATTCTGTAAGCCTGTGATATTTTTATGGATTTCTTTGGCCACCGCCGTAGACAATACTCTCGCATCGGTACGGGGATAGGTCACAAGTTTCTTTTCATATAATTCCTGGACAATGGACAAGGTCTGGTCCGGATTGATTTTAAAATATTTGGAGCAGTCATTCTGCAATTCCGCCAAATTGTATAAAAGCGGTGCATTTTTACGTTCTTTTTTATTCTCCATAGAGAATACGCGCATATTACCAAAATCTTCTCCGGCAATAATTTGCTTTTCGCCTTCGGCCGGCGGTGTAAACATAGTATCAGCT
>JAZNLG010000018.1:0-7639 GCA_045578965.1 Lachnospiraceae bacterium
TGCAAGAGCATCGCCTTCTTTTACGGCATCAAATACACTCTTTGCAGAAATAGATGCGCCGCGAAGACTGCTGGGCATATCATCCTTTGCAAGTCTTAAGGTAGCAAGTCTTGCAATACCGGTTGCAGATGCATACTGTTCAAGACATCCTCTTTTACCGCAGCCACATACTGCTTCTTCTGCTTCGTTTACGCAAATATGTCCGATTTCACCACCGGAACCTGTTGCTCCCGCAAGCACCTTACCTTCAATGATAATACCGCCGCCAACGCCGGTTCCCAATGTAACGGCTACCATATTGGAGTATCCCTGGCCGCCGCCCTTCCACATCTCACCTAATGCTGCTACATTCGCGTCATTACCGGATTTAACAGGCACACCAACCAGTTCACTCAATGTTTCGCTTACGTTAAACACACCCCAGCCAAGGTTTGCTGCCTTATGTATAATCCCCTGTGAATCCACGGGTCCGGGCACACCGATACCTACACCGATTACATCTGCTTTATCGATATTGCGTTCTGCCATTTTTGCAAGAATACTGTCCGCAATATCGGGTAAAATTTGGGAACCGTTATTCTCTGTTACGGTTACGATTTCCCACTTATCAAGCACGGTACCTTCTGCGTCAAAAAGACCCATTTTAACCGTTGTTCCACCTAAATCAACACCAAAAATAAATTTGCTCATTTGCTTTTCGTCTCCTGTTTTCTCTTTTATAAAAATCTTACGGAAGATATTCTCACATATTATCTTCTCCGCGTTATTTGTAAAACTTTACAGTTTCTTAATCTTCATCATCCTCATCGCGTTTCTTTGCCAGCGAATTCTGCACACGCTGATAAAGTTCCTGTGCTGCGTTGTAACCCATCTTCTTCTGACGGTGGTTAACTGCTGCAGACTCACAAATTACAGCCAGATTACGGCCGGGACGGATGGGAATGTTGTGGCAAACCACTTTTTTACCAAGATATTCGGTATATTCTTCTTCCAGACCAAGTCTGTCATATTCCGTATCTTTGTTCCAGTCAGCCAGTTTAATTACAAGGTCAATGTTTTGGGTATCTCTTACGCTGGATACACCATACAGCGTCTTAACGTCAACAATACCTACACCACGAATTTCAATAAAATGTTTGGTGATATCCGGTGCCGTACCGATAATAGTATCATCACTGACTTTGCGGATTTCAACCACATCATCAGTAACAAGACGATGACCACGTTTTACAAGTTCCAGCGCAGCCTCACTTTTACCGATGCCACTCTCACCTACAATCAATACACCTTCACCGTAAACGTCAACCAAAACGCCGTGTACCGAAATACAGGGAGCAAGTTTCACGTTCAGCCAACGGATAATTTCTGCCATAAAAGCAGAGGTGGTCTTCTTTGTTTTAAAAAGAGGAACGTTATTTTCAATCGCTTTTTTCAGGAACAATTCATCCGGCTCCAATTCTCTGCAGAATACAATACAGGGAATGGGATAACTTAATAATTTGGTATAGATTTCTTCTTTGCGTTCTTCCGACAAACACATCATATACTTATATTCCACAAAACCGATAATCTGTAATCGGGTTGCTTCATAATGTTCAAAGAAACCTGCAATCTGCAACGCGGGACGGTTAATATCCGGTTGTTTGATTTTGATTCCTTTAATGTCAATTTCCGGAGTCAGGGACTCCAACTTCATTTTCTCTACGATTTTTGCCAAACTGATACTGGGCATATTGATATATCCTCCCCTACATTATTTTACAAAAAAACACGTAATTACAGATATTTTAACATAGTTATATTTTTTATTCAACTATCGGACATTTCATTTTTAGTCCTGTAAATCCTTCATTTCCCGTACTGTCAAATTTCCTCTTGTACATCGTGTTATCTTTTATTTGGTATCCTTTGCCGCAAAAAATGCTACAATTCCTTCCGCAATATGCAGTGGAATCCCCGCTCGCACGGCAATAGTTGTCGCATCCGCCTGCTTTAATTCATGAATGGAACTAAAACTCTTCATCAAAGCCTTACGTCTCGTAGGACCTATACCGGGAATTTCATCCAACACAGAGTGCACCTGCGTTTGAGAGCGTAAGGAGCGATGATACTCAATGGCAAAACGATGTGCCTCGTCCTGAATTCGGGTAATCAGATGGAACCCCTCCGACCGGGTATCAATGGGAATCTCCACATTTTTATAATATAAACCTCTGGTCCTGTGATTATCATCTTTGACCATACCGCATACCGGAATCTTTAGATTTAATTCCTCCAACACCTGCATTGCAATATTTACCTGGCCCTTACCGCCGTCCATCAGTAGCAAATCCGGAAATCTGGTAAAACTTCCGTATGCCGCTTCTGTCGTTTCCCGCTCAGCCAAACCATGTACAAATCGTCTGGTCAGTACCTCTTTCATGCAGGCATAGTCATCCGGTCCCGACACGGACTTGATTCGAAACTTACGGTAATCACTGCGCTTCGGCTTTCCTTTTTCATACACCACCATAGAACCTACATTGGCAAAACCGCTGATATTGGAAATATCAAAAGCCTCCATTCGCTCCAGATGCTGCAATCCCAAAAGTGTCTCGATTTCCTTTACGGCACCGATGGTACGCAATTCCTCGCGCTTGATTCTCTCGGTATCGCGGCTTAATACCAGTTCCGCATTCTGTCTGGCAAGTTCCAGCATTTTCTCTTTTTGGCCTTTTCTGGGCACATGGATGTATACCCTGTTTTCCCGTTTCTTAGACAGCCATTCTTCCAGCAAGGCACTTTCTTCTATTTCTTCCTGCAAAAATACCTCTTTGGGTATAAAAGGTGTTCCCGCATAAAACTGTTTGATAAACGTCTGTAAAATTTCTGCATCCGTATCTTCAAGCGCCTGTGTCATATAAAAATGTTCTCTGCCGATTAGTTTTCCTTCCCTTACGAAAAAGGCCTGTACAATGACATCTCTTTCGTTTCGCGCAAGGGCAATGTAATCCTTATTTTCACCTTCGCAGTCCGTAATCTTTTGTTTCTGGGCAATGCTTTTAACACTGTATAAAAGTTCTTTTAATCTTCCCGCCTCTTCAAATTCCAAAGCCTCTGATGCGGCGTACATTTTATCTTCCAATTCTTTGATAATCGGCGCGTAATTACCATTTAGGAACTCTAAAGCCTTATTCACCTGTTCACGGTATTCTTCCTTGGAAATATATCCCTGACACGGCGCAAAACATTGCTTAATATGATAGTTAAGGCAGGGACGTCCCTTTTCGATATCCTGCGGAAGACTGCGATTGCAGGTACGAAGTTTATATAATTTGTTCATTAATTCAATGGTATCTTTTACTGCGGCAGCGCTGGTATAAGGTCCGAAATACTTACTTCTGTCCTTTTTCATCTGCCTTGCAAAAAGAATTCTGGGATAGGCCTCTGAAATGGTTACTTTAATATACGGATAGGTTTTATCATCTTTTAGCATGGTATTGTATTTGGGTGAATGTTCTTTAATCAAATTATTCTCCAATACCAGGGCTTCCAATTCCGAATCCGTAATAATATATTCAAATCTCGCAATCAACGAAACCATTTTCTGGATTTTGGGTGTCTTTTTGGTACTTGCACGAAAATAAGACCGTACTCTGTTTTTCAGACTTACGGCCTTACCAACATAAATAATTGCATCCTTGGAATCATGCATAATATACACTCCCGGTTTCCCCGGGAGTTTTTTTAATTCTTCCTCAAAATCAAATCGTTCCATACAAATGCCTATGTGATCTTACTTGTACAATCTGTTTTTTAATTCATTGGCAAAATCTGCATCTTTTTCGCTCAAAAGTTTGTACTCCTCATCGCTTTCGGATGTTCCTTCAGCATCCGCTTTATCATCGGTTGCATCCTCTTCTGTTGTGGTATCGTCTTCGGAAGATGTAACTTGTGCATCGTCAGAGTCTTCCGCAGCAGTTTCTATTGCGTCTGTATCCTTTTCTTCCGTAGCAGTTTCTATTGCGTCTGCATTCTTTTCTTCCGTAGCAGTTTCTGTTACGCCCGCATCCTTTTCCTTCGCAGCGCGCTCTTTTCGCATAGTCTCTGCCTTAGGTTCGGGCACGGGAATGCCTTTTTCCTTGCAATAGATTTCCATAAACTCTTTGCCGGTAATGGTTTCCTTCTGAATCAAATAATCCGCAAGTTTATCCATAATTTCGCGATTTTCTTTTAAAAGATTTGTTGCTTCTTCATAACTGTCTTTTAAAATCTTCATCACTTCTTCATCTACTGCCGCTGCTGTTTCATCCGCGCAATTCATCACCACGCGGCCATCCAAATATCTGCTCTCCACCGTTTCCAAACCAATCAAACCAAACTTCTTGCTCATACCATACTGGGTTACCATGGAACGAGCAATGGATGTGGCTTTCTCAATATCATTGGAGGCTCCGGTCGTAACCGAATCAAATACCAGTTCTTCCGCAGCACGACCTGCCAGAAGTCCTACCAACATATCTTTTAACTCTGCTTCGGAATTCAAATATTTCTCTTCCTCCGGCACATGCATAACATAACCCAAAGCGCCCATAGTTCTGGGAACAATGGTAATCTTCTGCACGGGTTCGGAATTCTTCTGTAATGCGCTCACCAAAGCATGACCCACTTCATGGTAAGACACAATTTTTCTTTCCTGTTCGCTTAAAATACGATCTTTCTTCTCTTTACCTACCAAGACAATTTCTACCGCATTGAAAAGATCCTTCTGACTAACGAATTCTCTGCCCTGCTTAACGGCATTGATTGCCGCTTCATTAATCATATTGGCAAGATCCGAACCCACCGCGCCGCTGGTTGCCAGCGCAATTTCTTCCAAATCCACGGTTTCGTCCATCAGTACATCTTTTGCATGCACTTTTAAAATTTCCACACGCCCTTTTAAATCAGGTTTCTCCACAATGATTCTTCTGTCAAAACGTCCGGGACGTAATAAAGCCTTATCCAAAATTTCCGGCCGGTTGGTCGCTGCAAGAATAATAATTCCTTTTTTACCGTCAAAACCATCCATTTCGGCAAGCAGCTGATTTAATGTCTGCTCACGCTCCTCATTTCCGCCACCGTATTTGGAATCACGGCTGCGTCCGATGGCATCGATTTCATCAATAAAAATAATACAAGGCGCATTCTTCTCTGCTTCCTGGAACAAATCCCTTACTCTGGATGCACCTACACCAACATAAAGTTCCACAAAATCAGAACCGGTCAAAGAAAAGAACGGTACTTTTGCTTCACCTGCAACGGCTTTTGCGAGCAAAGTTTTACCGGTACCGGGAGGGCCCACAAGCAATGCTCCCTTTGGCAGTCTCGCACCGATTTTAACATAACGGTCCGGATTGTGAAGAAAATCTACCACTTCCTGTAAGGATTCAATAGCTTCATCCTCACCGGCCACATCCTTAAAAGTAATTCCGGTTTCCTTCTGCACATAAACCTTGGCATTGTTTTTGCCCACGCTCATAAAGCCACCCATGCCACCGCCTTTGGATATTTTACGGAACAACATAATAGTCAATACTACCATCAATCCGATTGGCAAAGCGGTTGTAAGAAGAAAATACCATACTTCGCCGGAATTATCCGGAATTTCTCCGCTTACTTTGACTTCATTCTCTAATAAGCGAGCGGTTAATGTTTCGTCCTCTTCTACTTTTCCGGTATATAAATACTTACCTGTTTGCGCCAAAAACGGATTCATAACATCCTTTTCATCTTCAGACGGCACAATGGTAATACGGTCACTGCCGATGACTACTTCCGAAACCTCGCCGGCCTCAATCATTCTGATAAATTCACTATATTCAATCACGTTCACATCTTGAGGCAACATTGCGCGCACCATAACAAAGATAAAAAATGCTATAATACTACCCACAAAAAGCATGGTCCACAGGCCACCCGGTTTTTGATTATTATCATTATTACCTCGACCGTTATTACTATTTCGATTCTCTTTTCTGTTATCCGGCTCTTCAGGCATCTGATTTCTTTGATTATTATTCTCGTAATTACTGTTTTTCATTTTATTCTTTTACACCTGTTCTTCTATTTTAATAATCTGAATCATAATACATTATAGTGTTACCCACAAGATAAATCAATATCATTAATTGTTAAAAAACTGTTATAGCATTCTTTTACATTTTAACGATTATCCGCACAAAATCCTTCCGTCCCCCATAATCCATTTTGTTTTTCAAATGCTTCTTCCATTGCAGAAAATAAGAAATTACAATATTTTGTATTCGGCTCGTATTTAATAGCCTGCGCATATCCGTCTTTAACCATTTGAAACTGATATAAATAATTAATATCGGAAGTATTCTCATTTAACCAGATATACGCCAATAGTCTGCCATATTGGTCGTATCGTTCTTCATCAAATGTAAGATAGACAGTCATTCCTACGCTTAATCTTTGCTCAGTATATAGCGCGGCTTCCTTTCCATATTCAGAATTCTCTTCTTCATTAGGACTTACACTTTCCGGAGCATCAATTCCGATCATACGAACCCTCTGTGACAATCCATTCATTACCACCACAACAGTATCCCCATCCGTCACTTCTTCAACTACAACTGCAACAATTTTATCCGAATCTGTCTTTTGATTATTTTTCAAACCATAAAAGGATAAAATAAAAATCACTAAAACAGCAATAAAAGAAAAGATCCACCTATGTTTCAAAAAGTATTTATTATCACGTCGTGGTCTTATATTATCATTCAAATTTAAATATTTACTTTTCTCCGTTTTTTTATTCTTGTTCATATCTTAGATTATATATTCTGATTTGTTTTGGGGAAACTTTTTTTATTTTCTTACTCTGATTTCAATTAAATACTTATAAATATCTTAAATGATTATCACTTCGAATATTTGAATAAATGATGTGAAAGAAAAAACGACTAAATGATAAACATTTAATCGTTTTAAAAGAGGCGCCAACCAGATTTGAACTGGTGATCAGGGTGTTGCAGACCCACGCCTTACCGCTTGGCTATGGCGCCATACTATTTTGTTAAAATTATTATATGCAAATATAACAATTTTAATGACTCCGACGGGAATCGAACCCGTGTTACCGCCGTGAAAGGGCGATGTCTTAACCGCTTGACCACGGAGCCTTATTTCTGCACGGTTTGCTTTCCGTCCACGGGATTTCTCCCAAGCTCCCCGAGTAGGGCTCGAACCTACAACCCCACGGTTAACAGCCGTGTGCTCTACCATTGAGCTATCGAGGAATGTTAAAGGTATCATACCTTCAAAACCGAACATCAAATTTCATCATCCGAAACATCTTTTTTACATGGAAGAAAGTTCCTCTGGGTACTTTCTTCTCAAGTTCATTTATGAACTTGTGGTTAAGCCCTCGACCGATTAGTAAATGTCAGCTGAGTACATTACTGCACTTACACCTCATTCCTATCTACCTCGTAGTCTTCAAGGGGTCTTACTTATTGGGATATCTCATCTTGAGGGGGGCTTCACGCTTAGATGCCTTCAGCGTTTATCCCGTCCGGACTTGGCTACCCTGCCATGGCTCTGGCAAGCCAACAGGTACACCAGCGGTCCGTCCATCCCGGTCCTCTCGTACTAA
>JAZNLG010000019.1:0-22652 GCA_045578965.1 Lachnospiraceae bacterium
ATCATAGTAAAAATAACCTTCATACCGTCGGAATACGTATTCAACTTAGACTCGCTTCCCTCCGGACGATCACGATATTCCACTACAATATTTTCAATCAACATATTATTGGATACCGCATGAATGGTCATCTCAGTCTCTATCTCAAAACCTTTTGACAACACCGGAAATGTTTTCACGAAACCGTACCCAAAGGCTCTATAACCGGTCATAATATCCTTAATCTTGCATCCGAATAAATGATTGATTCCTGCACGAACCATCGCATTTCCCACATTATGAAACGGTCTTTTATTCTCCTGAAAATAGGTAGAAGAAAGCCTGTCTCCGATAACCATATCCACATTACGTTCCAATACCGCATCCGCCATTTCTCGAGCATATTCCAAAGGATAAGTATCATCTCCGTCAATCATAATATAGCAGTGTGCATCGATTTCACGAAACATAGTTCGGATTACATTTCCTTTTCCCTGCTGGTATTCATGTCTTACAACAGCCCCTGCATTTGCTGCAATTTCTGCAGTTCCGTCCGTCGAATTATTATCATAAACATAAATAACCGCTTCCGGCAAAACTGCTTTGGCATCTTTTACCACTTTTTCAATTGTTTTTGCCTCATTATAACAAGGAATCAATACCGCTATTTTATCCATTCTTGTTCTCCACTGATATTTTTATTATGTGATATCATTATTTGTTTAAAAAAACTTCGCCAGTTCTATTGCACGCTGTATGTTTGTACCAGTTCTTTTACAATTTCACGTACATCCTCATTTTCGTTTTCTACCGCATTTTTAAGTTTTTCCAAAACTTCTCCGAACTGTTTTTCATCGAACTCAATCGGTTTACCGATATGAATCAATTCATTTTCTGTACCCGTGAGCCCCTCTTCATTCATGAGCAATTCTTCATACATCTTTTCACCGGGACGCAAACCTGTAAAAACAATTTCAATATCTTCGCCCACTTTATATCCGGACAATTTAATCAGGTTTTCGGCCAAATCAAGAATTTTAACTGCCTCACCCATATCCAGCACAAAAATTTCACCGCCCTTTGCATACGCTCCGGCCTGTAAAACCAAAGAAACCGCTTCAGGAATTGTCATAAAATAACGAATAATATCCGGGTGGGTTACCGTAACCGGTCCGCCCATAGCAATCTGCTTCTTAAAATGCGGAATTACGCTTCCGTTACTTCCCAATACATTGCCAAAACGCACCGCAACAAATTCCGTATCGGATTTGCGATTCATAGACTGAACAATCATTTCACAAATACGTTTGGATGCACCCATAATATTTGTTGGATTTACTGCTTTGTCCGTAGAAATCATAACGAATTTCTTAGTGCCGCACTTATCTGCTGCCACTGCAGTATTATAAGTTCCGAATACATTATTTTTAATTGCCTCATTCGGGCTGTCTTCCATAAGCGGAACATGTTTGTGCGCTGCTGCATGATACACAATATCCGGACGATACTTTTCAAAAATAGCCTCTATACGAGTTGCATTTCGTACTGACGCAATCAACACCACCAAATTAAGTTTCGGGTATTTTGCCAGCAATTCCTGCTGAATATCGTATAAATTATTCTCATAAATATCCACAATAATCAAACAACCCGGATTATGAGATGCAATCTGACGACACAACTCGCTTCCTATAGAACCGCCGCCACCGGTAACCAAAATCGTTTTCCCGCCGACGTATTGCATAATTTCATCCAAATTAACCTTGACCGGTTCTCGCCCAAGCAAATCCTCGATTTCAACTTCTCTTAATTTGGATACATTCACTTCACCGTTAATCAACTGATAGATTGCCGGTAATGTACGTACTTTACAACCGGTTTCTTTACAGATATCAATAATACCCTTTAATGCCGATGCCTTCGCTGACGGCATGGCAATGATAATCTCATCAATATCATATTTTTCCACAGCCTGCATAATACGTTCACGACCGCCCACAATAGGAACGCCGCGCAAACGCTTTTCCCAACAGCCCGGATTATCATCAATTACACAACAAACTTTCATATTCAGGTAAGCCGTAGACTCAATTTCTTTTAACATTGCATTGCCTGCAGCTCCGGCACCGATAATCATACAATGTTTACGCTCGGTACCATTGGACATCTCACGACGTTTTTCATTGATAATGCGAAGAATCCTGTAACTGAAACGCACCGTTACCAAAGATATAAAAATAAAAAACGCATAGAAAAACGGATAAGATCTCGGTAAATGTACTCCAAAAACAGTATATCCCACAATCTGCGTCACAAAAACTGTTGCCACGGCACCACCGATATTGATTAATTCCGTTGCACCGGCATATCTCCATACACTGGCATACAAACGCCATAACCAATAAATCAACAGCGTAACAATCACATTTGCAATCAACACCTGCGAAATATTGTTATAAAACTTAACCGGAACCTGTCCGATATAAAAATCATATCTGATAATCACAGAAAGAAAGGATACTGCTATTACACATACAATATCCACCACAATCATCGCCATGATTCTCGTTATTTTTTTTCCGGCATTCTTTTTATTTCCCAATTTTAATCCCTCAATTTATATCTTTTTTGGAATTATTCCATATACTCAAAAGTGCCAAACTGCCCCAGACAAACACAGTAACTAATCCGTATCTGTAGTCGAACCTCAAAACATTCAATAACATAATCGGTAATGTTATTGTAAAAATATTCATTGCCGAAAATAACAATATACGAATCAAATGTTTTCTTTTATCTTTCTGTACTATAGCATCCGCAACGCAGGTAATAATACCCAGCAAGGAAATAACTCCAAATCCTATCATTCCCGTATGCATATAATCCACTGTCAATTTAGGCGTTGCCTCATACATCTTCATCAGATTATGACCGTATAAGGAATTCCCGTTAAAATACATATATTTTACCATAGCAAAAGGAAGAAAATGATATGCTACCGCTTCTTTGATAAACTTAGAAGCAATCTCTTTTCCATGCAAAGAAATTCCTGTTTTTACCATCTGCAAATAGAGCCTGTCTGCCGCACCCGAATCCGCTTCCTCAATATGGGATGCAATATAAATCATATATCGCTCATAATTATCTCCATACTCTTCCACGTATTCTTTGGGCAATATCTCATGTACTTCCCCGGGATAATGCTGATAGTCTTCCCTGATATTGGGATATACAAAACTGTCCAGCAAATCCGCCGCTAAGGAATATGTTACATAATTTTCGTCTTTTTCATATTTGGATGCAGCAGATACTGTTACGACAGCCGTTACAATCACACACACAAACAGTGCACCTGCCGCAATCATGCCTTCTTTGCATCTGTATTTCTTATTGACATTGCGAATCAACAATATCAAACTGCAAGCAACACAAAACAGTGTCGCCCCATAAAAGTAATGTCTGTGCATCACACCAAGCAAACACAAGCAACCTAAAATTACCAAAAACGCATCCCACTGCGCTTTCCGGTATTTCCACAAACAAGTTGCCAGTTTCGAAACCATCAATACCGTTATCGCAACACATAATGCATCCGGTAAAACCGCAAACTGCATCTGCCAGACAATCGGAATTGTAAGGATGTATCCTGCCGACAAAAACATTTTCACATAACTTACTTTTTTATCATATAACAACTCTGCCAGTGTTTTGCATCCGCCGGCAAAGCACAGCAAACTAATCGTCACCTGAGTCAGATACAACAAAACCAAATAGCAGTCTCCCAAACTGCCCTGCATATCCAGGAAAACACGCACAAACAACGAATACGCCGGCAATCTCCAACCATCATTATTCATCAACAACGCATTCTCAATATAGATGGATGTATCATAAAAATCCTGAATATCGGTACCATTTTGAAATGCCCACAAAAGAGCATAACACACCTGTACCGCACCGATTCCGACACAAACAGCCATGCATATATTTTTTAAATTTTTAGCAAAATTTTTATTCATCTTTACTACTCTCAATTTCCGTGATGATGCTCACCAGACGGTCCACATAAAGTTCATGCATATAACCGTTAAAATGAATTCCATCCAACAAATATTCCGTATGATTGTGAGCATCGATTGGCAAGTCCAGATTATCCATAAAAATCACATTATCGTATTCTGACGCCACATTTTGCGCCGCAATAGCATAATCAATTTGCGCATCTCCGCCGATACCGTCCTCATCCGCCGCACCGTTTGCATAGACGCAATACGTAATTCCCGAAAGAATAATGGTACAATCCGGACACAAATTTCGGATACGTTCCACGGAACTTCTCAAAGCACCTTCATAGGTTAACTCATCATATGGCTCATCGTCACTATAAGCCGGAATACCGGCCATATAATCGTTAACACCGTAATTAATCACCACATAGTCCACTTTGTCATATTCAATGTTTACCAGCATATTCATATTACCTATGCCTTCCCTCTCATTGAAATACAGACTATCATAAGAATCCAGCAATACCTGATATTCTTCCACTTCCATAATACGGGTGACACTGTATAAACAAAACAAATCACCGAATCGATCGAAATAATTACTGGTATTTACTTTTGCCGCAGTCGTACCGCCCACTGCCGCGTTATATACATCACAGCCTAACCGTTCTGCTACCCTGTCCGGAATTGTCAAACCATCAATGTTGTTGGCAATATTGCTGTCGCCCAAAAATACAATCTGCATTTTGGTATCATCAAAAGGATAATATTTTTTGGACCCAATCAGCGTAGTTGCCAGAATCAATCCCGCGGATATCGCTGCAACTATGCCAAGCACAATATATTTTTTTAATTTACTTTTCTTCACAGCGCTATCCTTCCGTTATATCTGTTCTACATAAAATATGTGGTACCGTCCAATAATTGTAAAAAGAAATAAATACCACAATATACGTGATAACCCAAAATACCGCCCATTACAATGCCATACGCAATCTTGGCAATTTTATTCCCTTTCAGGAAAGCGGTACTCTGCAGGTTTCTGATAAAATAAACACAACTGATGATAAATAAAATAAACAGGCAATAGTTATAACCCCACGCAAAATTAGCATCCTTAGAGCGGGCACCGGTTTCTTTTAGAAACAAAAGTTCCAATGCACCAAAGAACCACATTCCCCAGGAAACCAAAAATTCTCTGTGAGTCAGTTTTTTCTTCTTTTCTTTAAAATCACGGAAAGTATCTTTACATACCGGCGCAATATTAAACAAAAAGATTAACACAGGAAACAGCGCCGATAAAATCATTGTATACTGGGGATTCTCAGCACGCAAAAATACCGTATAGCCGAATTCAATCACAATACCGTTTCCGGTATCTTCGCCAAACAATACCGCTTCCTGAAACAAAACCACTAAAATCGTAGGAACGATGGTAGTTGCTACCAAAAGTAGTTTTTTGACGGAAACGCCCGTAAAACCGTCCGCAATCAACATAATCAATGCCACCGGTGCAAATACAGCCACAAAACTGGTTTTGGTCGCGGTGGTCACTGCCAGTAATACGGCAAACCAAACGCACTTCTTCCAATCCAGTTTTTCATAATTTCTTGCAATGTAAAAGCACAAAAACAATGCCGCCGTCGCAAATACCTTCATAACAATATAGGTAGAATTATGCCAAATGGAAGGTGATTGGTAACCGATATATCTTTGCCCGTGTATTGCCGCAATATAAAAGGGCATGGCAAAACCCGTCAAGGTTGCAATGGCAATCCGCGCCAATCGTTTTTTTACGTAAGGTCTCAGCACATAATATGTCAGCCAGATTGCCCCAATGGTAAACACTGCCAAAAACAATGCAATCCATATTTCAGACAAAGGCACTAAAAATAAAATCCGATACACAATGGCTGTCAAACTGTATCCCCAGCCATCCATTGCCATACTGATGTGCGCTGCAAGATCCGACTCAAATTTACCGCCTGCCACAAACTGCGTCTGGCCGTAATACAAGTAGGTGCATGCAATCCCGTAAACGGTCAGAAATGCAATCCATAACACCATACCGATACGATCTTCTCTATTCAGTTTCCGGGTATTTTTATCTTTATTCATCAAATTTTAATCCACGTTCTCTTCTTTGATTATTTCGCGAATAACATACTGGGGAGAATTATTCATACTGATATAGATTCTGCCGATATATTCGCCGATTAATCCCAACATCAGCATAATCATACCGCCCATAAAAACCAGCATTGACATCAAGGCCGAAAATCCTGCCTGAATATCCGGCAAAATCAATCTTTTTATAATGGTATAAATGCCGTATAAAAAGCCGCCGCCGGCACACATTACACCTATAATGGTTGCAATGCGCAGAGGCTTAATGGAAAATGCAGTAAATCCGTTAAACCACAAGCCCAGTAATTTCTTGAGGGTATATCCGGAAGTCCCTTCTGTTCTGGAACGATGATTCACCTCGACGTTGGCAATATTCTTAGTCGCCCGTAAAACAAGTCCGATGACATATGCGTAGGAATACTCATAACGTATCATATCATCCACGACGAAACGCTTTGCCGCAAAGTAACTGGAAATATACAACTCCTTGGGTTTTCCAAGCATTACTCTGGTCATCAGTTCATTGACTTTACTTCCGAAATTACGGAACAGGCTGTGCTTTTTTTTGCCGTAACTTGCATAAACAACATCATAACCTTCATCCAGTTTATTCAACAATTTACCTACTTCATCGGCCGGTGTCTGTCCGTCATCATCCAGACATACCACCACATCGCCTTTGGCTTGTCTCATTCCGGCCATCAAAGCCGCATGCTGACCAAAATTTTTGGCCAAATCAATGCCTGTAATAAAATCGTATTTTTTACACAACTCACGAATGGTTCCGATGGTTCCGTCCGGCGATGAATCATTGACCAAAATAATTTCATAACGGTAGGCTTCCATTTTTGCCATTGTAGTATTGATTTCTTCAATTACTGCCGGAAGCGTATGCTCCGAACGGTAACAGGGAATTACAAAACTTACCAAACTCATTTTTTATCCTCCGGATTAATGATACCCATTAAAACAATGTCTCTGTATTCACCTTGAATTCTCACATCGTCTTTCAAATAGGCCTCCTGTACAAAACCTGCTTTTTCATAACTGCGAATCGCCTGCTTATTATCCGCAAACACACGCAAAAACAATCGATGCAGTTTTAATTGTTCAAAACAATATTGAATCATAAGCGCAGCCGTCTGACTGCCGATGCCTTTTCCTCTGGCACTTTCTTCGCCGATAAAAATACCGTACTCCGCTTTGTTATGATTCCAATCAATATCGCGAATGTATACACTTCCCACCGGTATACCTTCCTCACAGTTGTCATCTTTCAGACAAATCACCAACTGGTCCACCTTGCCGGTCTCCACCATGGTATGAATCCAGTTCTCATGAGACTCCTTTGTAAAAAGTGCCTGATATATAAAATTGTTTCTGACAGAATCCGTATTTCTCCACTTTACAATATTCTTGGTATCCGAATATTCCATTTTGCGCAGAAAAATTCTATCGTTTTCGATTACTTTTTGCATATTGACTCCTACTGTCTCGTCTATTGTAACTGAATAATCGCAAATTCTCTTCCGCCGGGTGTGGTCAAAACATCTACCGTAACAGGTGTCTTACCGCTGCCGGCCAGATAACTTTCCAGCCACCACAAATCAGCATTCGCATCTTCCACCAAACAGATGTCCGGATTCGTCTGAATACTTTTCGCAAGATTTGAAACCCCAATCCTGTTATTGTGATTTTCTTCCAACGGACTGTTCTGCACCCACGAACCCAGTCGAATCAGATTATCACTCTCCGACTTCTCATCCTGAAACATGAGTTCTTTGGAGAAAACAAAAGACTTTGTGATAATACAATACTTCTTATCTGCATTTGCCTCAAAATAGTCGTTTACGTACTCCCAGTCCTGCACTTCTCCGCGAATTACATTGTTTTCATTTAACGTAATTCGAACTCTGTAAAAACCGACAATCAATAAAACTGCCAAACACAACCCAATAGTTGCCGGCAATCTGAAATCCGCTTTTTTTGCAAAAGCATCCCTGAAGGAAACGCTTTGCAAAATCATTCCCGCCAGATAGCAGACCTGCATAAAATATAAACCATAGGATATACGCTCCGGAAAACGCCCCTGTTCCATAAAATATCCTATAAACACAGCCTGAAACAAAAGCATGGCACATAAACACAAGAACCCGTTTTTATCATTGTATTTATACGCACACAAAACTCCAAGCACATATAATATACTCAAAATCAATCCGACCGGTTGTACCTGATTATAAAACAATACTTCCGTAACGGAATATAATCCCTTTCGTAAAACACTGTAATACTGTTGCGATTCTTTCTTTTCCGCCACAGACCATTCCGCAATTTTACTTAATTTATCAGTGGTTAAATCAGCAATCAATCCGGTATCGTAATGATCCAATACCACCCAGTCACCGTAACCGATTCCTATATCCGCATACGCCTGCTCATATTCATCATACTTCGGCACACCGTAGTAATCGTATATTTCCGTTCTTGCTTCATTATAAACCTTAAAATCTTCCCATTGCTCACTACTGTATGCAAAATGTTCCGCCGCAAAAGACAACGCTGTTAAAAGCCCTATGATACCCAGAAAAATACCGATATTTTTCAAACACTGCTTCTTATTTTGTTTGTGTGCACCCCAAAATTCTCTCCATAAAATCAAAAAACCAATGGGTAACGCCATAATAAAAATCTGCTTTCTGAGCCACAAACATAAAATCATTAAAAGAATACAAACAATTCTGTCAATCCAATATTCTTTTCCGGACTGTTCCTTGCCCGTAATCAGCCAAAATATTGCAACCGAAGCCAAAACCGCAGCCAAAATTGTATATTGATGCATTACAAGATACGGCAAGTCTATGATTGCTATAACTCCCAATGCCAAAATGGCCGCAACCACTTTTGCCGCTTTCTTCGGAACCAATTGCATAACACGAACCACCAAAAGGAACCAGCAAATATAATGCAGTCCAACCATAGTCAAATCATACCAGGGAACCGCCGGTGCAAACCCGTAAAGCGTCTTCCAAATCCATCCCAGCGGATACATAATATAAATCAAATGTGCATCCGGTTCTCCCGTATAATTACCGCATACAATATTCCGCAACATTGCATCGTCATTGGTGCTGAAAGAGTATCCGAAAACGTACGAAATACCCACACTTGCAATCCCGATTAACAGCAAAGCAAATACATATTCCATCCAATGTGCTTTCATGTATTTCTTCACGACATTCGACTTCCTTCCTCCAGTTTGGCCTTTTATTTATAGAACTCTTTTACCTTCGCAATAATATAATCTGTCTTTTCCGGCTCCAATCCGTAATACAGGGGCAATCTTACCAAGCGTTCGCTTTCTTTGGTGGTGTACTTATCTTCCCCGTGGAAACGTCCGTATTTTAATCCCGCCGGTGCTGTATGCAACGGCACATAATGGAACACTGCCAGAATATCATTTTCTTTTAAGAATGAAATAAGGGCTGTTCGCTCTTCCAAATCCTTACATTTTAAATAAAACATATGTGCATTATGTGTACAGTCTTCCGGTATAAAAGGCAATTCCACCTTACCCGCTTCGGCCAGTTCAGCAAACGCATCATAATACCGTTGCCAGGTGGCCATACGATTCTCAGTAATCTCCTTCGCAAGTTCCAGTTGCGCATACAAATATGCCGCATTCATTTCACTGGGAAGATAAGATGAAACTTTTTCAACCCAGGTATATTTATCAATCTGTCCGCGGAAAAACTTTGCACGGTTTGTTCCTTTTTCACGGATAATCTCTGCATTTTCAATATCCTTCTCATCACGAATCAAAAGCGCACCGCCTTCACCCATGGAGAAATTTTTGGTTTCATGAAAACTGAAACAACCGAAATCACCGATGGTACCCAATGCCTTGCCTTTGTATGTAGACATGATACCCTGTGCCGCATCTTCAATGACAACCAGGTTATACTTCCCCGCAAGTTCCATAATTTTATCCATATCGCAGGATACTCCTGCATAATGCACGGGAACAATCGCCTTGGTCTTGTCCGTAATTGCAGCCTCTATCAAATCGGCATCCATATTCATGGTATCCGGACGGATATCCACAAATACCACTGTCGCTCCGCGTAAAACAAAGGCATCTGCCGTTGATACAAAGGTATACGCAGGCATAATTACTTCGTCGCCGGGCTCTATATCCGCAAGGATTGCCGCCAATTCCGTGGCATGTGTACATGAAGTGGTAAGCAACGCTTTTTTCGTACCGGTTTGCTCCTCCAACCATTCATTACATTTCTTTGTAAAATCACCATCACCGCAGATTTTCTGATTTTCCACGGCAATTTTAATATAATCCAACTCTTTTCCCGTATAGGGAGGCACATTAAAACGAATCATATTTCGCTCCTTTTATTTCACTTCCGATATCCCCGGAAGATACACTACAAATTTATCATTGCGGAACGTTTCCGCATAGGCATTGGTCTGAAGATATTCCGCAACCAACAGGGCTTTCTCATTCTCCGTATCCGGATGATGTAACAAGTCCTCATAATAATCCGCCGCAATAATTACCACAGGCTTGCTTTCCATATTTTCCATTTCCGTCTGCATTCCGGTCCGATTCAAAACCGTATCCAAATCTGCCCAACTGCTGCTTAAGGCACTTGGCATTTCCAGTGCATACACCGCAAACGGAATCTCACCGTACAACAGCACTTCCCTGCCGCACAAATCATTTTCATAAACATACGCGGACAGTTCTTCAATCTGTCTTGCGCGCTCCGATGTTGTCCGCATTCCTTTTAAAACACGATTTTCGGTAATTACCGTATCGATTCCGGTTGTAAACCCGGCGTCGCGGAACGTAAACGTCCAACCAAACAGCAAACTCTGAAGCATAAATACAGCACACATAACCGTCAGGGTAATTTTAGCAGGCCATAATAATTCTGATTTGCGTCTGCCGATTTGCTTCATACCTTCCGCAAAAGCAAAGGGCGCCACCAGAAACAGATTGTTATATACCGGATATAATGCATTATTGCTTCCCAAAGGTGTAATACCGATAATGACAATCACCATACAGGCATACAATTTCTCGATTTGTTTCGTTCGCTTGGATAAAATAATATAAGCCGCCAATCCGAGGGTAAATACCACGAAACCTACTGCCCAAAAACGGAAACTGTGGTAATCATTATAATTTCTCCAAAATACCGCAATTTTATAATAATACAATACAATAGCCAGAAGTCCGGCAAGGAAACTTGCGCTAAAAATATATTTTATAACAGGCTTCTTACAGAATTTATAAATGAGCGTTCCGATACCTGCCGCCACCGGAAATACCCACAACCACTTCAACTGGTCCATATAAGCCCGTAACGGTTCTATAATCATACTTGCCATTGAGTAGGTGCTTTCCGTATCTTTCATAGCAAACAAATTGTGAATCATGGTAAAATACTCGCCGCCGCCATAAAACAACGCAATTCCGCCAAGTACCACCACAACTGCAGTAAAATATCCGGCGATGCAGATCCCTACCGTCTGCAAGGTGCTTTTAACTTTTTTCTTACGAAGAATGGCATCATAAATTACTACTACAATCAATGCCGCCTGGGTAAGATTGGAAAATCTGACAAACAAACTGATTCCCAGAAGAATTCCTGCCACAAAGAAATACTTCTTTTTCTGACTTTTCATTGCCTGCAACAAAGTAAGGCAACCTACCGTCAGGAAAAAATAGGTCATATAATTATATAAAATCACTCTGGGACACCAGCACAAAGCCCATGCCAGAATTTCTCCCACGAAGACGAAACGTGCCGGAAAATACTCCTTCACCTTCAGAAATGAAACTACCAACAAAACACTTAAAAATGCATTGCAATAAATCTGCATTCCAAGCATAGTATGGCCAAAAGGCAACTTGGTGAATAACCAGCCGGTTACATTCGATAAAAAGGTAGCCAACGCCCAGGTGCCTTCCGCCTCAGCGAAATGTTCATAGTTTCCGAGGCTGTATCCGGTATCGGTAAACTCCACACCGCTGTTTACGTGCAAAAAAGGTAATAACGCCAAAACAATGGCACAAATCCATATCAGCAATGTTCTATGCGATTGTATCCATTCCTCCACCTTTTTCATGGCACTCATTATGCGTCTCCGTTCATTTTATCTTCCAATTTTGCAAATTTTTTAAAAATATTTTGAAACCACGTTCTGTTGGTAAGCAAACCGAATAACTGTTTGCGAAGCAGCTCAATCAATGTACATACCACAAATACAAGCAATACGCTTCCGAGCAGATTCAGAATCATCCACGGTTCTCCCGCATTTTGCTCTACCTGTAACCATTGTTGCCACAAATAGCGTAAATTACGATGTTCGTGAATCAAATATACGCCAAAGGTAGCACCTGCTGTTACATTAATAATTTTGCTGATTCCAACGTGCTTTATCTCTGTTTTTACAAAGATTACAAACAAACATACGGCAGCTGCTAAAACGGGCAAACTGTTATATGCATACCAGTTGGTTGCATAACCGCCTAATTTACCCAAAACCTTTTCAACCCACAATAAAACCAAACCTGCACCGAAAGTCAGAATACTACATCCGATGTAACCGATTGCATACACCCATTTTTTATGTTTCATATCTTCGGGATACTTTCGTAAATACGCCGCAATTATATACAAGGTCACAAACCAGGCAATATCCATACCATTCCCGTCCGCTACCGGATTCGTAATGGGAAGAACGGTATTCCACAGGCAAAAAATCACAAGCAACACCGCAATACAGATTCGATGCCGGTTCTTGTCCATTTTATCAATTGCCGCATTCAAAAAGGGGGACACTGCAAATAAAAGCACATAAATGGTAGCAAACCAATAATGTCCCGCCGACACCGGCAATGCAATAAAAATCAACTCATATAAACTTGTCGCACCCTCTCCCGCCAAACCGGTCAGAAGAAAGATTCCGCCGATTACCCAGGAATAAAATACAATCTGTATCCACAGTAAAAATAACTTCCGGAACGTAAAGCGGGAAGTACACAAAAAGTATCCGCTGATTAGCACATACAAATTCACCGCCACGAAGCAAAACGCTTCCAGAATCCAGGCAATATAATGATTTACCGTACTCATCTGTTCAAAATCGGGCAAAACATTTCCCTTATCCAGATAATGCAGGGTAATAATCATCAACATCGCAACGATTCGTAAAAGTTCCATATTCGATTGTCTGGATTTTACGCCCTTCGTCTGCGCCATTGTGTTCTCCTTTTATTCCAGGTTATCTGTTTTATCACGAATAATATATTTGGGCCGTCCCTTCACTTCCTCATAAATGCGTGACAGATAATGTCCTATAATACCGAGGCTTATCATAATACAACCGCCAATCACCAACAACAGTAAAATCACCGTGGTAAAGCCTTCCACTGCCGTACCCGTAAAAAATCTTACCAGGGTCTGAATTCCCAATACCACCGAGAAAATAATCATCATAACACCCATAAACGTTACAAACTGCAAAGGTGCGGTTGTAAAAGAAGTCGTATTGGAAATTGCATATTTTACAAGCCCTATAAAAGACCACTTGCTTTTGCCTGCAACACGTTCCTGTACATCAAATGTCACTGTAGCAGACTTAAAGCCTGTCCAAAATGTCAGGGCACGGAAAAAGGTATTTTTCTCCGGCAATGACAACAACACTTCTACCACTTTCCGGTCCATCAATTTAAAATCAGAGGTTGCATTCATATCCATTTTCATGAGTTTACTCATAATGCCATAGAATATGCCGGCAAACATCTTATAAAAAATGCTCTCTTTGCCGCGACTGGATTTAATCCCCTCAATGACATCATATCCGTCTTCCCACAGACGATACATTTCTACCAACGTCTTGGGCGGATGTTGCAAATCGCAGTCGATAACCGCGCAACAATCACCTTTTACCAAGGACATTCCCGCAAAAATAGTGGCTTCTTTGCCAAAGTTTCTGCTAAACTGTAAGCCTTTGATCCGCTCATCCTGCTTGGCTAAATTGCAAACCAGTTCGTAAGTTTTATCCTTGGAACCGTCACTGACAAACAACAACTCATATTCAATTTGCGCCTCGGAAAGTACATCTCCCAAAACACTTGCAGTTCTTTCAATATTGGCTTCCTCGTTATAGGAAGGAATAATTACCGATAATAAACTCATTCTATATCCTCGCTTACTCTCTGGGTTCGGTCTTAATGTACATGACACCATCCACAATACGAATGGAATTCTCTGCCGGAAAACTGTCCATTTCACGATATTCCGGAGAATTGTATATCTCTATAATCTGATCACCCACAACAGGATTGATGGTTACATTCAAATAATGCTGCATAAAAGCTGCATACTGTTCGCCTTTATAAATCAAAATATCTCCCGTACTTCCGGATATGTGAGATGTGACATCACCCGTAATATCCGTCACAGGATATTTCGATTCATCCACCACACCAATCATGGCAATGGGCATTCCCACTTCATACCCTTCCGTCTGCTCAATACGATCAACCAGACGCAGACAATATGCATATGTCTTTTCATAACGTTCATGCATGTTAAAATATGCAACATTGTCCATCAAAAGGAACTGATACGACAAACCAAGAGAAGCAAAGACTCCCAGTGCCGCTATCAGCAAAGGCACATTAAAGCACTTCTTTGCAACTTTATCTTTATCACCCGCTTGATCTGCCATACTTACTTCGGTTTCTTTTAATGCATCTTCTTTTACAACAAACCACACTTCACTTAAGACTGCCGCAAATACCGGGAACAAAATCCACTGCATACGCATCAACAAGTGAAAGGTTACTTCTGATGACATAAAGAAAATAATATTGGTTCCAAACGGAATCAACGCCGTAAACACCAAAAGAAGAAGTGTCTGATACCACCTCTTGTAAGTTCCGTTTTTTACATAGCAAAATAAGGCAGCCCCACAGACTACCACTATTAATAATATCACACATACCAATGAAAATCCATTGCTAATAAAGATATTTCCCTTCAGCGCAAATGCAGCAAAATCATGGTATGCATCCGCTAACATACCGGGCAGTGACTGAAGCGAGATTTTACCCATACTGTTAATTCCCTGATAATCAGCCAATTCTTTGTTCTGCACTGCAAGACAAATCTTCAGAATCACATAGTACAATACTCCGCCGCCGATTCCCATTACAAGATATCGCCAGATTCTGCTCCAAAGTTCCTTCCACGGCTGATTCTTTAGGCACATCAGAATCAGTGACAGAAGACACATTACAACCGCAACCGCAAGATATGCCTGATAAGAACCGATACTGCAGGCAAGACAGATTGCTCCGGGTATAAATCCCCACTTATATTTCCTAGTCAAATACACTGCAAGCACAGCCAGTAAAAATGCCAGCATATAACCGTCTGCCGTATAAAGGTAAGCAAATGTTGCCGTCAACGCAGGAAACGTTACCAGCAATGCACCGATGCATACCCGCACCGAAAGCGTTTTTACCTCAAAAAATTCCGAAACAAAAACTGCTGCAACACCTACATACAAGATGGATAAAATACCAATGACCCAATTCAAATCATAGTATGAGGAAATTCCGCATACCACCGTCAAAAACCATCTTCCGGAGGTAACCATATTCTGATCAAAATAAAAACTGGTCATAGCATCCGCATTGGGCAGTTTGTTTACAAACAAAAACATATGCGTAATCAAACCGACAATCACCGCTGCCATAAACGGGTAAGCATATTCTTTTTTTCGAATGACCTTCCAGCATTTTGCAAATAAAGCGTCCATTTATTTTTTCTCCACCATTGCCTCGTATTTCATCTCGGCAATCTTCCAATCCGAAATTGTATCAATATCCTGCACTTCCAGTTCGGATACTACCAGCGGAAGTACTTTTCCTACCGTAAGAATTTTGTTCCTTTTAAAATTCTCCGTACGGAAACAATAAAATTGTCCCGCATCATGATACCAGTGCTCCAAATCCTGTGACCGGGTTAACGCGTGTTCCGGCTGCACAAATTGCAACTTATCCTCACGAATCACCATTCCGCGCTGGGGCGGGAAGGAAAAAGGCACCACCGGAATCAATGTATCCGCATCCGACTGCTCCAGCTTGGTCATACTGTCATTTAACTTTTGTGCCGTTACAAAAGGTGCCGTGGGATAAATACAACATCCGAACTCAAAATGTCTGCCCTGCTTCTCGTAAGCATCCAACACTTCCAGCAAAACATCCGTCGTGGTTGCAAAATCATTGGCATTCTCTTCTCCCCTCATAAAAGGAACGGACGCACCTGCCTCTCTGGCTAATTTTGCAATTTCTTCGTCCTCGGTGGACACCATAACCTCTTCAAAAATACCGCTGTTCAGTGCCGCTTCAATCGAATATAACAAAATTGGTTTGCCAAGGAATTCTTTTACATTTTTTCTTGGTATTCTTTTACTGCCGCCACGGGCGGTAATAATTGCCACTGCATTCATTGTATACCTCCCGTAGGGGAATCGAACCCCTACGCTTATTTCTTCTCTTTTACGATGTAAATCGGTCGTCCCTTAATCTCCAGATACGACTTCGCCATATACATACCGATAATACCGCTGCAGAACAACTGTAACCCGGCAAAAAAGGTAATCATACATGCAAGGGAAGGCCAGCCCGCTACCGGGTCGCCAAAAATAATTGCACGCACTACCAGTACACATACCGCAACGAAGGCAATCAGACAGAATAACAATCCGATAAAAGATGCCCAAACCAGCGGAGCCGTGGAAAAAGCTACCATACCTTCCAAGGAATACTTAAACAGCGAGAAGAAATTCCATTTGGTCTTTCCCGCAACGCGTTTGCGATTCTCAAAAGGAATCCATTTCGTCTCAAAACCGACCCATCCGAAGATACCCTTGGAAAAACGGTTGTATTCTTCCATGGAAAGAATGGCATCCACCATTACACGCTTCATAAAACGATAGTCTCTGGCGCCGTCCACCATATTAATTCTTGCCATTTTATTCATAATGCGATAAAACATCCGGGCAAAGAAAGAACGAATCACAGGCTCGCCTTTCCGATCCACTCTTCTGGTCGCCACACAGTCATATCCCTCTTCGCATATGGCTTTATACATATCCGGTAATAACTCGGGGGGATCCTGCAAATCGGCATCCATAATAACCACATAATCACCTACAGATTCTTTCATGCCGGCATACATAGCTGCCTCTTTTCCGAAATTTCTGGAAAACATAACATAATGAACCTTCTCATCCTTTTGTGCCAGTTCTTTTAGAACCTGTGCCGTTTTGTCCACACTTCCGTCATTGACAAATATATATTCAAATTCCAGTTCAGGCATAGTCTGAATGACTTTTTCCGTTTCCTCATAAAAAAGCGGCAATGCCTCTTCCTCGTTATAACAGGGAACTATAATTGAACATTTCTCCATGTTTTATACCTTTCTTATTCAGCGTTTATTCGTTGTCAATATCCTTTTAATTTCTTTCTGATTTTACGGTAAGTAGTAAGTGCCGTATAATACCAGAAAAAGTAAAACGGCGACTTACAGTGCATGGCAGTCAGTTTCTTTACTTCCGCATCCTGCCGCTCCTCAAAATAAGGGTTCGTTGCATATTCCGGAAAATATGCCAGAATGCCTTCACGCAACAGACGCAGATACGAAATCCTTTTTTTAAAAAAAGGCATTCCGATCATATACGTAAACAACGTATTCACATAAAACAATTCCGTAAAACGATACTCTATCTCTTCAGGATATTCTTCCAAAAAACCTCTTTTATAACATTCGCCCATTAACATTTCCATAGACTGCAAGCGGTCATCGCATTTCTTCCGGCTGACATGATGCACGGTAGACGCGCTGTGCTGATAATAATAATACAAAGGCTCGTCCACATAGGCAAAATGCTTGCAATACAGCATTGTTAACACCCCGGCACAATTATCTTCGTAAAAAATATATTCCGGAAACCATATACCGTTATCATAAAAAATGGAACGCTTATATACCTTGGTCACCATGCTTCCCGGTGTAAGAATTGCCTTGGCATACTTCTTAGCATCCATAGGACCTTCCAATTCCTGCTGTTCGCTGGGCGCCCTTTCTCCCACTTCGTAATCCTGCTCGTACTTGATGGAATAATAACAGCCTACAATATCCGCACCGGTTTCTTCTGCCTTGGTGAGCAGTTTCTCATAATAGTCATGAGAAATCCAGTCATCACTGTCCACAAATCCCAACCACTCTCCGGTTGCCGCACGCAATCCAAGGTTCTTGGCACCGCCCTGCCTGCGATTGTTTGGCGAAGCAATTACTTTTATTTTATCCGGGTATTGTGCTTCATACTTCTTTAAAACCGCAAGGGAATTATCTGTAGACTTATCATCCACCGCGATAATTTCATAATCTTCAATTGTCTGGGCAAGAAGCGATTCCAAACAGAATTCCAGTTTCCCGCCTGTCACCATATTATATACGGGCACTATAATACTTAATTTCATATCAGTCTCCTCATTCGACTGCATATAATATTTAACGCTCTCGTTTTGCTTTGGTACCTTCAATACGGTATACCGCATCACACTTTTCAATAGTCTGCAAACGATGGGCAATAATAATCAATGTTTTCTTGCCATGCAAATGATTGATGGAATCCATAATGGCCTTCTCCGTATCATTATCCAGTGCAGAGGTCGCTTCATCCAATACCAGCACCTTGGGATCTTCATACAAGGCTCTTGCAATGCTGATACGCTGTCTCTGACCGCCTGATAAGCGGATTCCCCGCTCACCAATGCCTGTTTCCAGCCCTTCCGGCAAGGATTTGACAAATTCGTCTAACTGCGCCTCTTTTAATACTTCCCAAACCCTGTCTTCATCAATTTCATCCTCGGGAATACCAAAGGCCACATTTTTACGGATGGTATCATCGATCATAAAAACAGTCTGAGGAATGTAACCTACATTTTTCAGCCACTTTCTGTAATTATCACCTTCAAAAATGTTCTGTCCGTCCACTTCGATTGCACCTTCCTGCAATACAAGCAAACCTAATAAAACATCTACAAAGGTCGACTTTCCGGAACCGGTTTCTCCTACGATACCGACTGCCGCCCCCACGGGAATCGTCACATTCGCATCTTTCAAAATCCACTTATCCGTATTCGGATATTTGTAGGATATATCCGAAAGTTTAATTTCCTTTTCTACCGGCAATTTATCATGTCGCACTTCAAATACGGAAGTATCCACATTTTTGCCTTCAATTTCATCCTGCAAATTATCGGAAACTCCCATAAAGAAGGGTTCAAAATAGGAAATGCTGTTCAACTGATTATTAATACGGTTTGCACAAGGCATCAGACGCATCAACGCTACACCAAACGCTGCAATCACATCCAATACATTCTCGGTTTCACCGCTTCCCAGGAATAAAAACAACAGATAGCCCACAATACCCGCCACACAAATGGTTTCGATAATCAATCGGGGGATGTTGTTATACAGCGTATATCGCTGCACGGCATTTACATAGCCTTTGCCGTATTCACAATATGTGTCAATGAAAAACTTCTCTTTACCGCCGATTTTGACTTCTTTAATACCGGTTACGGTCTGGCTGATCCATTTAAACAAATTGCTGTAGTACTCCTGATTTTCCTCGCCTGCACGACGCATAATCGGCTTAATAATTACCTTAATTGCCAGCAATGTAATTCCGAGCAGGGATGCAATCACAATTGTCATCACCGGATCCGTCACCAGTAAAACAATGGATAATACAACAAATACAATCACTTCCGAAATCAACTGTAAAAGTGATAAAATCAGCGCATACATATTGTTAACATCAGAAGTAATGCTTCTCTGGATTACCGCAGTATCTGCACTTAAATAGAATTCATATCCTCTTCGCATATAATTCTTCATCATACGCTCCGAGGTGCGGAACTGGTTGGTATACACAAAGCGGTACATCACCTTCTGCATAAAATAAATATAGATATTCTTCAGAATAAAGGCTACAACCAGCGACAACATAACGGCGATGCCGAAAGTTTTATCATTGGTAAATCCAAAGGTATCATACAACCAAGAAAGCAGTTGATTTTCATGAATCTCATTGGGTAAAAATACAATATTAGCCACCGGAATAACCGTCGCCACACTAAACACTTCCAGAATAGCGCCTATTAACATCATAAAAACCAAAAGTACCATAAATCGTTTCTGTTTTTTATCCAATAATACCTTTAGTTTCTTCCAAATTTTAAGCATTATTTTATCCTTTCATTCTGCCTGTGAATTTCAGGCGCTTCATATTTATCCATAAAATCAGGCCCCAGTCTCACGATTTCTTTCGCAAAACGAACTGCCTTCATCTCCGTAAATACGCTGATTGCTTTATCAAATTGAAAATCCTCAAAGAAGTTCAGGATTTCCATCGGCATTGCCGGATCAAACTGCGGATAATCGGCAAACAATACAGCATAGTCCAGTTCATCCCTGGGATGCGGCTTAATAAAAATCTGTGCATCCTTCCCATATTCTTCTATCAAATCCCGGAAGATTTGTTCACGCACATCCAATGTACACAAAGGTTCCGTCAATAACAGCACCGTCTTTTGACACTGTCTGCATTGTCCCATCATTTGCTGCAACTTCTCCAGATCACGCACAAAGATTTGAAGCAGTAATTCTTTATCCTCTTTGGTCAGACGATCCACAAGTTCCTGCCGGCTTACTTCCACATAATACGGGCACGGAATTGCAATGGCAGAAATATCGTTCACTTCCATATCAATGCAATACTTACCGTATCCGTTCTGTATTACAATCAGATTTAATACCTTAGAGAAAAACGCCTTCATCTTAAAATGTCCGCGGTTTGCAAAGTGCGCATCATCCGAATGCACAATGGTATTCAGACCGTCCTCTACGGCATGATAATAGATTCTGTTTTGATTCAGATACACACCAATCGGGTCTGAGTCACAATACACATAAATATCTTTATATTGTTTAAAATCCACCGGAACATAAGGCTCCTGCAATTTAGCAAATTTCTTTGTATGACGAATACGGGACCACATGTTAAAAAAAACATTTCCTCTGTCCTTTTTATACCGTTCCAGTTCCGGAAAATATTCCTCGCTTTTTTCGTCATATTCCATTACAGCCTCAAAATATCCTGTTTTTTCGATTCGTTCCTTCAGTCTCTCAAAATCATTGGACATTTTGCTTAATATTAAAGTTGCGCCGCCTTGTTTTTCTTTTGGCAATGCCAATTCTTTTAACATGGTTACATAGACATGATAAAAGGTATGACACACATAAATTCTGTCTTTCATTCCATTTCCTTAAGGGCGTGTCGCAATATATGCTTTTATGCCAGCCCTCTCTTTACTTTTATTTTCATAATCAGTCCGTGACATCTTTTACTGAGTTTCGGAATATAACTTAAAATCAAAAGATTACGCTTCTCTTTGGGTAAAAGATATTGATTCTTCTTAATCATCTTTCGTCCGGCCCGCAATTCTTTGATGATAACCGGATACATTGCGTTGGCTTTGTTCATTTCCGAAACCGGTATGTGAAGCAGATAATCAAGACGTTGGAAGAAGCAAAAACGTTCCGTTTCTTCCCTGTACTCGGGATATTTCTCCTCCATAATCCGGTATGCTTTATTACTGTTTACAATCATGGCGTTATAATATACTTTATTAAACACATTTCTGGTATTACTGCCTCTTCGCAGTTCAATATTATATCCGTTCTTTTCCAGCGAATAAATACCTTCTACGCCATCCAGCATTCTTAACAACAATTCAAAATCTTCGTTTAATTCCCCTTCCGGAAATAAAAACTTTTTCATATAATCCGCACGAATCAGTTTAGTACAAAAAGAACTGTCTCCCACATGCATCATCAACATGCGGAACATCTCTTCCTTCGGAATATAATTTATGTTTCCGCTGTCACGATAAGGACCGGAAATCAAGGTGCCGTCCTCTGCAAAATAACTTGCCATAGCCTGCGCAATCACAACATCTTTCTGTTCTTCAAAGATTCGAAGCAGATTCTCGTACAAATCAGGTTCGGAATAATCATCGCTGTCACAGAAGCCAATATAGGCTCCCTTCGCTTCTCTGATTCCTACATTACGTGCAGTACTGGAACCGCCGTTTTCTTTGTGGAACACCCGGACTCTTGCGTCTTTGCGTGAAAACGCATCACACATTTTTCCGCTGTTATCCGTAGACCCGTCATCCACCAGAATAATCTCAATATTCTGATAAGTCTGATTTAAAAGAGCACCGACAGACCTGTCCAAATATTTTTCAACGTTATAGATTGGCATAATAACGGAAATCAATTCCTGCATAAATGAATACTCCTTTAAAACACATTTCCACGCGCTCTTACTTACGATTTATCAAATACCGATACATTTTAC
>JAZNLG010000020.1:0-3687 GCA_045578965.1 Lachnospiraceae bacterium
AAAAGATAAAGCCCAGTACCACAAACAACTGCTTTTTTGTAGTGTCTGCTTTTAACAACGTAATCAGTAACGCAAATAAAATCACCATCAACGCTACAGACCAGATAAAAATCGCCACGGAAGCAGCCTGAAATGCAACGACTTCATTTGCTCCCAGCAAAAGCGCCACTTTACCGATTAATGCAGGGGGCAGCCAAAATCCGATATAATATACCAGCGAAGCACCATACAATTCATAGTACACCGGCCAATCACGTAAAACAATATCGCGATAAATGGCATTTCGCCAAGGATAATCCTTACTCTGCGCCCAGAAACCGCCAATGCCGGATTGCCATACCCAAATTATGGCAATTACAATCAACAGGATAAAAATCCATTTTTTTACGGATATCGTTTTTTCGGCATCCGATAAGGCTACTACTTTATTATCACTTTGCTTTTTTTCCTTCGTAAATGCCCCAAACCATACACAGGCAAGCGTAGCCGCTACTGCCACCACTGCCCAGTACCATTTAAGCCATCCTATGGCAAACACGATAAAAGGAATGGCCAAAGCCGTAAAAGCATATTTGCGAATATTTGAGTAAGAAAGTGTAAGCATCTAAATGCCTCCCTTGTTTGTTAATAAACTTATTTACGTATTGTACTTACAATGCGCAAATAATTATAAATCCCGAATGTCAACTTACTTTTTTGACAGATATTCTTTAATTTGCTTCTGCATACAAATGCTGACATCTTTATCTTTGAGATAATACTGCATCCATTCAATGCTTTTATATACGGCATCATAAGCATTCCACTTCGGATGCCAGTTAAAATTCTGCTTGATTTTATCACAATTCAAACTAAGCATGGCCGCTTCATGAGGTGCATTCTGCTCTTCGGTATACATCCAGTCAAAAGGAGTATCCTTGCCAAACTCTCCTCCGTTCCAGATGGTCTGAAAATGCATTAACATCTCACTGACACTCTGCACATCCTTTTCGTCCGGCCCCACATTATAGGCTCCCGCCAGTTCCGGTCTTGTTACTTGTTCTTTGGCAATCATCAGATATGCAATCAAAGGCTCAATCACATGTTGAAAAGGTCTGGTTGCTTTCGGATTTCGAATGATTACCTTTTCATTGGTTTGAATTGCCCGGAAGCAATCCGGTACCAGTCTGTCCTTAGCAAAATCGCCGCCGCCAATTACATTTCCTGCACGCAAAATGGAAACCGGCACTTGACGCTCTCTCAAGAATGAGTTTACATAACTATCTGTTAAAAGATCCGCGCAGGACTTGGAGTTGGAATACGGATCATAACCGTTTAAAATATCATCTTCCACATATCCTTTCGGACGACTGTCATTACGATATACTTTATCCGTAGTAACAATGATCACAGACTTTACCGTATTGGAAGTACGTACACACTCCAATATATTTACAGTACCCATTACATTGGTTTCATAGGTTTCTCTTGGCGTAATGTAAGACTCTCGCACCAAAGGCTGGGCCGCCAGATGAAATACAAATTCCGGCTGTGCTTTGTCAAAGGTCTTTTTTAAGTTTTTATAATCACGAATATCACCGATTACGGATTCCATCCGCCTTCCAAGTTTACATAACTTGTATAATGAAGGCACAGTAGGAGCCTCCAACGAATACCCCGTCACCTCGGCACCGGCTTCCAACAACATAAAAGCAAGCCAGGCACCTTTGAAACCGGTATGTCCCGTTATGAAAACTTTTTTACCCTTATAAAAACTTAAATCCATACATTACCTCACTTCCATACTATCCATGGGGCACGATTCGCTCTGCACAAATTATCAAGATACATTTGTTCTTTTAACGTATCCATAGGTGACCAGAACCCCTTATGCGTATAAGCCGCCATTTCTCCTGCTCCCGACAACTTCTCAAAGGGTCCGTTTTCCAGCATTTCACTGCCATCTCCCAGATAATCAAACACGCCCTGATTCATCACCATAAAACCGGCGTTGATAAGAGATGCCTCCGCTTTGGTCTTTTCATGAAAACTTTCTACTTCCGTTTGATTTTCGCTTAATTTCAGTCTCCCGAAACGTTCTTCCTTCGGATAAGTAGTAATGGTTACACACTTTCCGTGTTCATGATGGAATTTTAACAATTCATCCAAATTAACATCACTAACACCGTCACCGTAAGTCAAGAAAAATTCTTCTTCTCCTTCCAGATACTGCCTTACCTGTTGAAGACGACCTGCTGTCAAAGTTTCAAGACCGGTGTCTACAAGAGTTACTTTAAACTTCTCTTCACTAAATCCCGAAGAACGCTGCGCTGTTTGTAATTGTTCTGACATGTTCTCATCATCTTCGGTGTTAGCATTATGTAAACCTCTGTATTCCATATTCCCCAGTTCGTAACTGCTTACCCGGTTTGTATTGTTATAATTTACAAAATATTCTTTGATCAGATGTCCCTTGTACCCACAGCAGATAATGAACTCATTCACACCATAAAACGAATATAATTTCATAATGTGCCACAGAATCGGTCTACCGCCGATTTCCACCAAAGGCTTCGGTTTAAAACGGGACTCTTCACTGATGCGACTGCCTTTGCCGCCTGCAAGAATCACTGCTTTCATTTAGTTCTCCCATACTTTCCAGGGCGCCATCTCCGCTTCCCACATTTCTTCCAAAGCCACACTGTCACGCATGGTTTCCACAGGACGCCAGAAACCTTCATGGCGATAAATATGTACCTGCTCCTTTTCAGCCATCTTCTCCATATAGGCTTCGTTTAATTCTTCACCGGACAACGACTCAAGCGCCTTATCAGAGAAGATATAGCAACTTGCATTTACCCAGGCAGAATCTTGCTTCGTATCCTGCCCCTTTATTGCAACTACATGATTGTCATCGTCCACAACCGTACCGGTGAGATTGCGGTTCCGCTTACATAGTAATACATCTCCATCACCGATTGATAACACGGAATGACGGCCGGTAGGTTTTGCTACTGCCATAGTGATAAAAGAATTTCTTTCCTTATGGCATTTCAACATCTCTGCTAAATCCATATCAGACAGACAATCACCATAGGTTACAAAGAAATCCTCGCCTTTGACATACTCTTTCACCCTTAAAATACGTTCGCTTGTAGTGGCTTCCACGCCGGTATCTACTACCGTCACTTTCCAGTCTTCGGTTCTTTTATTATGAATGGTTATTTCATTACTGGACAAATCCACGGTAATATCGGATTGATAAATATAAAAGTCCTTAAAATATTCCTTAATTATGTTAACCTTATAACCGCCACAGACAATGAATTCACGAAAACCATAGTGTGAATACAGTTTCATGATATGCCAAAGAAGCGGTCTGCCACCGATTTCCGCCATCGGCTTTGGGATGCCGCTTTTTACATCACTGATTGTACTGGGCAGTCCGCCCGCTAAAATGATTGCTTTCATTTGTTTGCTCCACCTTATATTTTAGCAGATATTAAATCTTACTATAACGACTCATCTTCATCAAATGTCACAGGCATAAACTCATCTCTTTTTGTACATATACCTATACTCATATGTAATCCACTGGGTTTATCATCATTTACCAATATTCTTTCACCGTACGGTGCACCAAAGATAATCGCATTATAACGGATATTATTCTCCGATAAAAAGTCCTCAAGTCGGAGGCCAAGCGGG
>JAZNLG010000021.1:0-12880 GCA_045578965.1 Lachnospiraceae bacterium
TTACACCATATTACTAAATTCGGGTTTGATTTTATAATAAGTAAAAATGTGATGAGAGAAGTTTTCGGTTTACGGGAACTTCTCTTTTATTGAAATAACAAATCAGACAATCAGGTAATTTCTGACAAACTTCCTTTTTGTTTGTATTACGTTGTGATTTGTGCTACAATATAGTAGATTGTGCGCATACATAAAAAGAATAGAGGTGCCGGTTTGTTTTGTATAACCAAATTCTTTCCGCGCCATACAGATATCTAAAGGATAATAAATATTTATGAAACAAAGAATAAAAGAAAAAATGGGTGATGTTGCGTTTGTCTGGCAATTTGCCCTGGATGATTTTAAAACCAAATATGCCGGTTCGGCACTGGGAATTGTGTGGGCCTTTTTGCAGCCTGCCATTACCATGGTTTTGTACTGGTTTGTATTTCAATTGGGATTTAAGTCGCAGCCTGTGGATGATTTCCCTTTTATATTGTGGCTGATGGCGGGTATTACGCCCTGGTTTTTTATCAGTGAATCCATTATCAATGCTACAACCTGTTTGGTAGACTACTCGTATCTGGTAAAAAAGGTATTGTTTAATATTAACATCTTGCCGTTTGCGAAAATTATATCGGTTTTCTTTGTACAGGTGGCGCTGATTCTTTTTGTGACCGTCTGCTATATTATTGGCGGATATTGGCCGGATTGGCATTATTTCCAGTTGCTTTTATATTTGGTATATATGGTGATTCTGGCAGCCGGAATTTCTTACATCACGGCTACGCTTTACGTGTTTTTTAAGGATACGGTGCAGATTGTATCCATTGTAACCCAGATTGTGTTCTGGCTTACTCCCATTGTTTGGAATTTTGAAGCGATGCCGGAGGCCGTTCGAAAGATTATTGTGTATAATCCGGTTTATTACGTGATTTCCGGATTCAGGGATATTTTTATTTACAAACAATGGTTCGGACAAGGGCTTCTTATGAGTGCGTATTATTGGCTTGTAGCGTTTGTGTTATTATTTGTGGGTATTAAATTATTTAATAAAACCAAGCACCATTTTGCGGATGTTTTATAGAGGTATATATGGAGAATCAAAGTATCATTCGTGTTGAGAATGTAACCAAAAAGTATAATTTATATGCGAAACCGCAGGATCGTTTTAGGGAAGCAATCGGTATCGGCAAAAAGTCTTTGCATAAAGATTTCTGTGCATTGAATGATATCACTTTTGATGTACAAAAAGGCGAGACGGTGGGGATTGTAGGAACAAACGGTTCCGGAAAATCAACCCTGTTAAAAATTATAACCGGCGTGTTAAAACCAACAGAAGGTAAGGTCAATGTGGAGGGACGCATTTCAGCATTACTGGAATTGGGTGCAGGTTTTAATCAAGAGTATACCGGATTGGAGAATATATATTTAAACGGTAGAATGATGGGCTATTCCCGCAAAGAAATGGAAGAGCGGGTTCCTGCAATTGTGGAATTTGCGGATATCGGTGATTTTATCCATCAGCCTGTAAAAACGTACTCCAGCGGTATGTTTGCCAGATTGGCATTTGCGGTGGCTATTAATGTGGAGCCGGATATTTTAATCGTGGACGAAGCATTGAGCGTAGGTGATTTATTTTTCCAAAATAAATGTTTCCGTAAATTCGAAGAATTAAAAAGTAAAAATGTTACCATACTTTTTGTATCTCACGATATTTCCAGCGTGCGCCAGATGTGCAGTCGTGTATTGTGGATTGAAAAGGGCGTACAGCAGATTTTTGATGCTTCGGATAAAGTATGCGATATGTATATGGATATGAAACGCAAGGGAATGAACGAATTGGTTCGGGATGCTGCTCCTGTTGAAGGCAGTCAGATTGACGGAAAAATGCAGGATTGTAAAATCAGTATTCCGGCATTGTCCTATAAAGAGGGTAAATTCCAGTCTGATGATTTTGAGATTATATCCGGATATTTTAAAGATAATCAGGGACGTATTACTTCGCAGTTGGCAGTGGATCAGTACGTTACAACTCACGTTTTTGTGCGTTTTCATAAAGATCTTGACAATTTGATTGTGGGATTTGTATTGGAGAATGCCAAGGGACTTCCTGTTTATGATATCAATAATTACATTAACCAGCAGCAGGGCGTATCCGGTAAAAAAGGTCAGGTTATGGAAATTGTATATCGATATCAGATGCCCCGGTTAATGAAGGGTGTGTATATTGTCAGTATCGCAATCGCCCAGGGAACGCAGGAACAACATGTGATGAAGACATGGTTGCATGGAACAAATGAAATTGAAATTATGAATACCGGGTATAATTCATCATATATTGAGGTGCCCAGTGATATTGATGTGAATTATTATCATTCGGATGATGTTACAATTGTATAGTACATGGGGTAATGAATGGGAACGTATGATTTTGATTTAGAACTGAATACAAAGAATACCATGTCGGTGATTAACGCATGGATTCCGGAAGGTGCAGATGTATTGGAATTAGGTTCCGCAAACGGACGCCTGACCAAATATTTGTCGGAAGAGAAGAACTGCAATGTAACAATTGTGGAGATTGATACCGAAACCGGAACACAGGCGTCGCAGTATGCCAAGAAGGCATATGTCGGTCCGGACGATGGAGATATACTGAAGTTAAAATGGTCGGAAGATGAGAATGCGTACGACTATGTTGTCATTGCGGATGTTCTGGAGCATTTATCCAAACCGGATGTCGTTTTGCAGAACTGTCGCAAGGTGTTAAAAAAGAACGGACGAGTTCTGGTATCCATTCCGAATATAGCGCACAACTCTGTTTTAATTGATTTGTATAATAATCAGTTTATTTATAGTAAAACAGGTTTGCTGGACAGTACACATATTCATTTTTTTACTTACCACACTTTTAAAAACATGGCAGAAGCGGCGGGGTTGCATTTGATGGCGCAGGAGCCGATATACAGCCGTGTGGGATGGAATGAAATTGATAATCACTACAGTGATATTCCGGTGGAAGTGGAAAAAGAACTTCGTTATCGAAGAGGCGGCAGTGTTTATCAATATGTGTTTAATCTATCCTTTGATGAGCAAAATGGCGATGCGCTTACGTTAGAATCCATTCCCATTCTGGAGAAGGAATACGGAAAAGAAGCGGAAATCAGTTGTTTTATATGGAATAGCGATACAGAGGAACCTGCGGAACGTAAAGGGCAGAATTATTTTATCAAAAATATGAATCAGTGTTATATTCCCTTGGAAACAAAGGCTTATCGGCTTCGACTGGACTTGTTGGAAGACAGTGTAATGGTTAAGATTCTTAGCATACATCTTGAAGCGGATGGAGCAAGAAAAGAAGTTACAATCAAACACACAAATGCTGATTTTCATCATAATAATATCTTTTATTTCGGTCATAGTGATCCGTGGTTGGAATTGGACATTACAGAATTTGAAGATTCCTTGTTGTCCGGATTGGAAGTTGAGTTTGAAATTTTAGAATATGGTTATAGTGATAAGCAGTTAAAGAATCATAGAATTTTATTGGACAAGATTCGTAACTTTGACAGTGAAGAGTTAAAAGTCCAAAAAGAACTTTTAGAGCAGGAAAATAACTGGTCCAAAGAAAAAATTTCCTCTTTGGAAGGCGAGATTGAAGATGCAAGAATTTATATGACCAAACTTGAGCAGGGCAATGAAGAAGCAAGAGCATATATTGCCAAACTGGAACAGGACAGTGCTGCTGTAGGTGAATACGTCGCTCATCTTGAAAAAGATATTCAGGAGTTAAAAACAGCCTTAGAGCAGGAACGGACAGAAAGCAGGGCGTATATTGAGCATCTGGAAACAGATATTGCTGTGATGAAAAACAAAAGAAAATGGTTTAAGTAAAGGTGTGACAAGAGTATGTTTGATATAGTATATGTTTCGTATAACTCTTCAAAATGGATTGATAAATGTTTTGGTTCATTGTTAAATTTGGATTATGATTTGAAGAAATTAAATATCTATGTAGTGGATAATGCGTCCACGGATAATACCGTAGATTTATTGAATGCATTTGCTGAGAAACATGGGAATGCGTTTGGAACTTTTGAAGTAATCGGAGAGAAAAGTAACTGGGGCTTTGGCAAGGCCAATAATATAGGTTTTTCTAAGGGAGAGTCTGATTTTGTTTGCTTCTTGAATATTGATACCGAAGTTTTTGCGGATACTTTTACGGAACTGGAGAAAGAAGTGACTGCTTCCGATGATAAGGTGGGGATTTGGGAATTCAGACAGTTCCCTTATGAGCATCCTAAAATGTATGACATCTTAACCGGAGAGACAACCTGGGTCAGCGGTGCTGCTTTTGCGGCACGCAGAAGTGTATACGGGGAGATGAATGGTTTTGATGAGAAGATTTTTATGTATGCGGAAGACGTAGATTTGAGTTGGAGAGTCAGAACGGCAGGCTATACCTTAAAGTATGTTCCCCGTGTAAAAATCACGCACTATTCTTATGAATCTGCGGGCGAGGTAAAACCGAACCAGCATGTATACAGTGTGATCAATAATTTGTTGTTGCGCTATCGCTTTGGCGGTATCAAGACCAATATTGAGGGTCACTTGCGCTTCTGGCATTTGATGCGAGTACCGGAGGCATTTAAGGGCTCTAAAAAATTGTTGCGGAAGCAATATTGGAAACATTTTAAATTGATTCCCCATTTCAGAGCGCACAAGAAGTATAAGAAAAACAGAACATCTGTCGGACTGTTCAAAGGATGGGACTATACAGATATTCGAGACGGCGCATTTTATGAGAATTTTCTTCCGGAAGAGACTCCGTTGGTATCTGTTATTGTGCGTACCTGCGGACGTCCCTGTGTGCTTCGTGAAACGTTGATTTCTTTAAGAAAGCAGACTTATGATAATATGGAAGTTGTTGTGGTGGAAGACGGTGCTGCTGTTTCCGAAAAAATGATTCGGGAAGAGTTTGCGGATATGAATATTTTATATCAGGCAACCGGAGAAAAGGTAGGACGTTCCAAGGCGGGAAATATGGCAATGGAACTTGCACACGGAGAATATTTGAACTTCCTTGACGATGATGATTTATTCTATGCGGACCACATTGAGGTATTGGTTGCCAATATTGTAAAAAGCGGTTTGGATGCAGCTTATGCCACCAGTTTTGAGACGCCGATTAAAGTAAAGTCAAAAGACCCTTATGTATATGAATTGGGACCGTATTTGGGAATACATAAACAACCGTTTAATAAAATTATGTTGTGTCATCATAACTATATTCCTATTCAGTGTATTATGTTTTCTAAAAAGTTGTTCCTTGAGTACGGCGGATTGGATGAAACCGTGGATGCATTGGAAGATTGGGATATGTGGGTAAGATATTCATTGCATACGGACTTTGAATTTATCTTGAAAACCACTTCCGTATATCGTGTTCCTGCTGTTCGTTCCATTAATGAAGAACGTCAGAAAGCATTGGACGATGCATTGATTTTTATGAGAGAGAAACACAAAGGGTATCAACAGAGAATCAGCGTATATGATGTGGCTAAAATGTATGAGAGGATGTAAGTTTGTGAAGAGATTAAGACTTTTTCTTTTGGTTCTTATGATTGGCATTATTGCAAATGCAGGCGTTGTTTTTGCAGAGGATGCAACACTTAAACCGGATGAAAATGGTATTTATTGGTATTATAACAATGGCGAAAAAGATTTTACCAAATCCGGTCTGGTTAATTACAATGAGGGATTTTTTATAGTGATTCATGGTAAATTGCGCACGGATTTTAACGGTATGTGCAATTTGCCGGAAACAGAGGAGTGGTATTTCTTTTCCAATGGTCAGGTGCAAAAAGATGCCGTGGGATTTGCGGAGTATGATAATGCATGGTTTTATTTGAGTGATGGAGAATTGGACCGGACCAAAACCGGCATCTATGAATATGATGGCGGAAAGTTCTTATTGGCAGAAGGCAGATTGCTCCATAAGTATTCCGGATTGTATCAGAATACGGTAGGTGAAAATGCTGACGGTAAGTGGTATTTCTTTGCGAATGGCCAATTGCAGGAGCATTATACCGGGCTTGCGTTATATGATGGAAAATGGTTTTATTTGACAGAAGGTTGTTTGAATGAAGCCTACACGGGAAATGTGGAATATGATAATGCAATCTTTTATATTGTGAACGGTATGCTGACGGAAGATACGAAAAAAATGTATACTACGGAAGATATTACCGGTATGTGGGAAGGACATTCTGTATTAAGACAGGTACAGGGAACGGATGAAATGATTTCTTATTTGGAGACATTGTATGACCGCGAACTGACAGAAGAGGAAAAAATGCAGTTGGCTTCTCCGGTAAATGAAGATATGCTTTTGAATGCGAAGATTTATACTTTTGAGGATAGTGAAGGCAACAGTTATCCGGCATCATGGTTTTTTAAGATATATATGAACGATTTTATGGGATACCAGACTTGGGATGACTGGGCATTTCTTTCCTATGAGCAGTTTTTAAACGGGGAGCGTGAGGCCGGTTGTATCCGATTGGATTATAATAATTATTTTAAGATGTCGATTCTGGAATTGGATAAATACGGTGCATATGGCGGACAGGTTTTCAATGCGGATCCGGCTGATGTAGAAGGCGCGGGACAGTATGGCGTTGTTATGGATGGAACCGTAAGTGAAACGGAGAACGGAAATCTTATTATTTCCGGTACTGTGGAATATAGTTTCCAATATGGAGATATGGAAAATCCATATGTGTTAAAATATGATTACGTTTTGGATGCAAAAGAGGAATTATAAAAGCGAAACGATAAAAAAACGAGGGAGTCAATTATGGCGCCCTCGTTTTTAAAAATTCTTATTCTGCTTTTGTTTCAATTGCTTCTTCTACTGCTTCAGCAGTTTCTTCTACTGCGGTTTCCGCAACTTCAGCAGCATCTTCTACGATTTCAACAACTTCTTCGGCAACATCCTTTTTGCCTTCTTTCATTTTGTCTTCAACCTTTTCCCAGGTTTCTTTTGCTTTGTCTACGGTCTTCTTGTATGCTTCGCTTACTTTTGCTTTGGCATTGTCCATATCAAGAGGGACATAGGTACGCTTGATTTCTGTGGTTCCGTCAGGATTCACAACTTCTTCCGTTTTCACAAATTTCTCTTTGTTCTTGTATACGTAGTATGCGCCGGCAGCGGCAGCGGCTACACCAATACCAAGCAAAAAGCCTTTGGTCTGTTTTCTCATATCGGTAATGCTCCTTTCAAATAGCCATTCATAAGATATTTCTATTTTAATACTATTTTGGGAAAATGAAAAGAGAATATGCAAAAAAACATAAAAAAACCATGGAAAAGTATAAAAACAAACATTGAATTGACCGGAAAACTATGATATGCTGATGTATAGACCCAATAAGTCAATTGTTTTATTGGAGGGGGAAGCGTTTTATGAATGAGAAGTTTTTTGAATTAAAGAAAGACAAACAGGATCGAATGATAAACGGCGCAATGAAGGTATTTGCCCGCAACGGATATAAAAGAGCAAGCACAGACGATATGGTCAAAGAAGCAGGAGTGAGTAAGGGATTGTGGTTCCATTACTTCGGAAACAAGTTGGGATTGTATGCTTTTATTGCAGATTATGCCGTAAAATATATGAATATGGAGCTTCTTGCAATGTCTAACCGTCACCCGGAGGATTACTTTGAAACTACGTTGGCGGTAGAATTGACCAAGTTGTCCGTAAGGAAATCTTATCCTTACATACCTTTATTTTTATCTTCTATGGAGAGAGAGAAGGATGAAGAAGCATTGACCGTGATAGGCGAATATAAGGATTCTTATCGTAAGGCTCGATTGAAGGCTTATGAGAAAGTAAGAATGGACAATTTCAGAGATGAAGTGTCTATGGAAATACTGGCAAGAACGCTGGGGCTTACATTGGATGGATTTTTACGGGAAGAATATGAAGAGGATTGTTTCTCGGAAGAAAATTATAAGCAGGAAGTAGAGAGTTATCTGCATATGATGTCAGCATTGGTTGAAAATAACGAAGAAACCGAATAATTCTTAGGAAAAGGGCTTGCCAAAGCCCTTTTATCATGCTACAATATCTTTCGCTGGAAGACAAATGTATGCGACGGAAAGACATAACGAGATAAAGTCCACCACTGGGAGACAAATGTCCGACAAGAGTGGAGAAAAGAGTGGTGTCCCGGTCGTGCGGAGGCAACATATGAGCGAAAACAGTGGATATTTCGTGGTAAAAAAGAAAGCCTTACCGGAAGTTCTTTTGAAAGTGGTGGAGACGCAGGCGCTTTTACGGACAGGGAAGGCAGCAACCATTCAGGAAGCAGTGGACAGGACCGGTATCAGCCGCAGTTCCTTCTATAAATATAAGGACGATATCTTTCCCTTCCATGACAGTACAGAGGGTAAAACACTTACCTTTACCTGTGAAATGGAGGATGAGCCGGGAATTTTGTCGGATGTACTTAAAATCATTGCAGATTTCGGGGCTAATGTTTTGACCATACACCAAAGTATTCCTATTAATAATATGGCATCATTAAGTATCAGTTTGCAGATATTGCCGTCTACAAGGAATGTGGGTGAAATGGTGCAGGCAATTGAGAGTAAGCCGGGCGTTAAATACGTTAAGATTGTGGCAAAGGAATAGCGCAAGGGAATATATTGGAAAGAGAATTAAAAAAATAAAAAGTAAGACGATAATAAGGTACGCATTTTGGCGAAACCTTTTCTATAAAATAATAGAAGGAAAGCAGGAGGAACAGAGATGATTCAGATAGCAGTATTAGGGTATGGTACCGTAGGTAGCGGTGTTGTTGAAGTAATTAACAAGAACCAGAAAGAAGTTAGCAAAAAGGCAGGCGTGGGCATCGCTGTAAAATACATATTGGATTTGAGAGATTTTCCCGGGGATCCTATGGAGAAACATGTGGTACATGATTTTGACATTATTTTAAATGATCCTGAGGTAAAAATCATCTGTGAAACTATGGGTGGCGTTGAACCCGCATATACTTTTTCAAAGAAGGCTCTTTTAGCAGGTAAGAGTGTATGTACTTCTAATAAGGAATTGGTGGCAAATCACGGTCCTGAGTTGATTCAGATTGCAAAAGATAATAATTGCAACTATTTATTTGAAGCCAGCGTTGGCGGCGGTATTCCCATTATCCGTCCGTTGAATGCTTCATTGACTCCGGAGAAGATTGACGGCATTACAGGTATTTTAAACGGTACTACCAACTATATGTTGACCAAGATGGACGATGAAGGAATGGATTATGCGGAAGTGCTTGCGCAGGCGCAGGCAAAAGGATATGCAGAGCGTAATCCTGAGGCGGATGTGGAAGGATACGATGCATGTCGTAAAATTGCGATTCTTTCCTCTCTCGTATACGGTAAGACTGTTCGTTACGAAGATATATATACAGAAGGTATTACTAAGATTTCCAAGGAAGATTTTAAGTATGCCAAGGCGATGAAGAGAAGTATTAAACTGCTTGCCATGAGTAAGGATATTGATGGTAAGTGCTTTGCTATGGTAGCACCTTTCTTAATTCGTTCCGACAATCCTTTGTATTGTGTAAAAGATGTATTTAATGCAGTATGCGTACACGGAAATATGCTTGGAAGTACAATGTACTACGGAAGAGGTGCGGGTAAACTTCCTACCGCTTCTGCTGTGGTTTCCGATATTATTGATTGTGCAAAACACCAGGGCAAATTTATTTTCTGTTTCTGGGAACCGGAGAAGGTACAGCTTTCTTCCAAGGATGAAATGAGTTGGAAGTTCTTTGTAAGAGTGAAAGGAAATTTGGAGGATTCAGGCGTAAAAGAAGTGTTTGGAGAGACTGAATTGATTCAGTTACCTGAATTTACGGATGAATTTGCTTTTATTACAGACGAAATCAGTGAAAAAGAATTTGCAGAAATGATTAAAGGCGTTAAGAACGTAATTACAAGAATTCGTTTGGAGGGCTAAAAGATGAAATATGTTGTTGTTTTATGCGACGGCATGGCGGATGAACCGATTGAGCAGTTGAGTGGAAAAACCCCCTTGGAATATGCAGCGACTCCTAATATGGATGCGTTGGCAGTAAATTCTGAGGTTGGTATGGTACATACGATTCCTGAAGGAATGTCCCCGGGAAGTGATACTGCCAATTTGTCTGTTCTGGGATATGATCCTAAAATATATTATTCGGGACGTTCTCCCTTGGAGGCGTTGAGCATCGGCGTGGCAATGGAGAAAGATGATATTGCAATTCGTTGTAATATTGTAACCATTTCAGATGATGATGTACCGTTTGAAGAGAAGACGATTATTGACCACAGTTCTTCTGAAATCAGTACAGAAGATGCGGCTGTACTTTTAAATGCCGTACGCGAAGCGGTAGAGACCGATGAATATAAATTTTATGTAGGAACCAGTTACCGTCATTGTTTAATTTGGAAGGGCGGTAAGGTAGAGAAGTTATCTCAGCCTCATGATGTGTTGGAACAGGTAATTAAACCTCATCTTCCGGCAAATGAAGTATTTCTTGCCATGATGAAGAAGAGTTATGAAATTTTAAAAGACCATCCCATTAACGTGGCACGTAAAGAAGCAGGTTTAAATCCTGCAAACTGCGTTTGGTTCTGGGGTGCGGGAACAACACCTAAACTGTCTGATTTTACGGAGAAGACAGGTAAAAAAGGCGCTATGATTTCTGCGGTTGACCTTTTAAAAGGTATTGCAATCGGAGCGAATATGCAGGTCATTGAAGTGGAAGGTGCCAACGGCGGACTTCATACGAATTATACCGGTAAAATGGAAGCGGCAGTCAAGGCGTTGACCGAAGACGGCAATGATTTTGTATATATTCATATTGAGGCTCCCGATGAAATGGGCCATCAGGGAAGTTATGAGCGAAAAGTAAAAGCCATTGAGAATATTGATGAAATGATTGTGGGACCTTTTGTACGAACGATGAAAGACTGGGGTGAAGATTTCAGGATGTTGATTTTGCCGGATCATCCCACACCGGTGCGTATCAGAACACATACATCTGACAGCGTACCGTATCTTTTGTACGACAGTACAAAGAAGACCGGAGGCGGTGTGCTTTATTGTGAGAAATGTGCTGAAAAGACAGGACATTTTACGGCACAGGGTCATAAGATAATTGAGAAGCTTTTTGAAGTTTAAATAAGGAGTTTGGTCGAAAGAGAATCTTTCAACCGCAAGTTTTGAGCTACGCCAAAACTTGAGTCATTCGCTACTCCCAGAAAACAGTCGTAGCATGGAGGCAGAAAAAATGTTAGTAGTGAAAAAATTCGGTGGAACATCGGTTGCCAACAAGGAACGTATCTACAACGTGGCAAGACGATGCATTGAAGAGTATCAGAAGGGTAATGATGTGGTGGTTGTTTTATCTGCTATGGGTAAAATGACTGACGAACTGATTGAACTTGCAAAAAGTATTAATCCGAATCCTTCCAAAAGAGAAATGGATATGCTTTTTACAACCGGTGAGCAGACTTCCGTAGCACTTATGGCTATGGCAATGGCAGCCCTGGGTGTACCTGCAATTTCTTTAAATGCATTCCAGGTTGCAATGCATACTACTTCAAATTACGGAAATGCAAGATTAAAAAGAATTGATACCGAGCGTATCCGTCATGAACTGGAATCCAGAAAGATTGTTATTGTAACAGGTTTCCAGGGTATCAACAAATATGATGATTATACCACATTGGGTCGTGGCGGTTCCGATACCACAGCAGTGGCATTGGCAGCAGCACTTCGTGCCGATAAGTGTGAAATTTACACCGACGTTGACGGTGTTTACACAGCAGATCCCCGTATTGTGAAAACAGCAAAGAAACTGGATGAAATCACTTATGATGAAATGCTTGACCTTGCAACATTAGGCGCAGGCGTTTTGCATAACCGTTCAGTAGAAATGGCAAAAAAATACGGAGTTCAGTTAGTGGTACGTTCCAGTCTTACCAATGAAGAAGGAACAACAGTGAAGGAGGATGTGAAAGTGGAAAGAATGTTAGTTAGCGGCGTAGCCGTAGATAAGAGTGCAGAAAGAATTTCAGTAGTAGGTCTGGCAGATAAGCCCGGTACCGCATTCCGTTTGTTTGACGCACTTGCAAAAGCAAATATTAACGTGGATATGATTTTACAGTCTGTTGGTCGTGACAACAGCAAGGATATTACTTTTACCGTTGACGGTAATTGTGGTGAAGAAGCATTAAAGGTTATTGAAGAAGCTAAGGCAAGACTTAACTACCAGCATGTAGAAATCGAAAAGAATGTATGTAAGGTATCCGTGGTAGGTGCAGGTATGATGTCTAACCCCGGTGTTGCTGCGAAGATGTTTGAATGTCTCTACAACGAGCATATTAACATTAAGATGATTTCTACCTCAGAAATTCGTGTTACTGTATTGATTGATGTAAACGAAGCAGACCGTGCGGCAAATGCAATTCACGACATCTTTGGATTGGCTGAGTAATTTTTTTCTTTGAAGAGGACGTGAGTCTGTAAAACTGTGCTATAAAAAAGAGGACGCGAGGATATAAAACTATATTTTCTCGGGGACGTTTTCACTCTGTTGTCTTATGTGGCGGCACATAGGGTTGCAAAGGACGCAACTCAAATACCGACGAAGACAAAAGCCCCTATGAAAATATATGTTTTACTCCTCGCTGTTTTTTATAAAAATTGTTTTACAGACGCGCTGGTTGCTTGAATGAATGTAGTAGTTATAATTGTTAAGAAGAAATGACATAGTTTAATTTATGGTAGAAGTGCAGAGTTATTTTACCTGAAATATTAAAATAGAGTGGGGTATTTTGCTA
>JAZNLG010000022.1:0-4384 GCA_045578965.1 Lachnospiraceae bacterium
TCTTTACCATAAATATCTCTTACGCCGTCGGGTGTATGTAATAATGAAATACTCATATTGTTACCTCTTTGCTTTAATGAATTAAAGTGCTAACTCGCTAGCACAATAAAAAGTATAGTGTTTTTAATCTGTTTTGTCAACATAATATTCTTAAAAGAAATTTTAGTGTTGTTTTTTCCACCAATCCGGCTTTTCGCAGATAATTTCTTTTGCAGATAAATATGCAAGTTTTCCTTCCATTTCAGGGAATAACAACCGATATGCATGCAACAGCTGTCCGGCCGTTTTCTTTTTATCCGCATTTTTTCCGGCATATTTTACATCTCCAACCAAAGGAAAACCTAATTTCTCCATTTGTGCACGGATTTGATGGGTTTTACCCGTAAAAAGTTCTATTTCAAGTTCAGTGCAATCATTATCAAAATACCGAATAGGTTTAATTCCTGTTTTGATAGACTTAACTTTATCTTGTAATCCTGCAGGAACCTGTTCAGAATCATTATAAATCGTTACTTTATTATTTATCTCATCCTTATAAAGAAAGGCTTCATAAACGCCGTCAAGCTCACATTTTCCTTGAACCAAACATCGATAAAATTTGTGAAGGCTTCTGTCCTTCAACATTCGAGCCATTTCCTGACTTCCAATCAAAGTTTTGGAACATACAAGAAGTCCTGATGTATTACGGTCCAAACGATTGCAAACAGACGGTTTAAATGTCTTTAAATCTTCTTCCGTAATTGCTTTTTTAGCCAAAAGATAACCTATCAGCCATTCATTTGCCGATATATCCTGCGCATTTGTCTGCTGACTTAACACTCCTGCAGGTTTATTGATGAAAAGCACATCTTCATATTCACAAACAACCCGAATGTCTTTCAAATCGGTATAAGCCTTTTGATAGAGTGTGTTATGAACTGACGCCAAAACCTGTGACCCTATAAACTTTTCGATGGTATCTTCAGAAAGGAACAGCTTAATGCTGTCCCCCTCTTTGATTTGCTCATTTCCGGTAACTTTTTTACCATTTAACACGATATTCTTTTTTCGCATCATTTTATAAAGAAAAGAATTAGGCGCTTCCTTCAAATATTTGTGAAGAAACTTGTCCAGACGTTGTCCTGCTTCTAATTCTTTTACAATGAGTTCTCGCATAGTTACCTCGAATTTGCTTTCTGCTTAAAATAATAATTTTACACACCTGCTGTAAAATATAACACAATACTCATTACAACAAGGATTGCTCCCAATACAGCAAAAATAATACTTGTCATGGTTTTACCAAAACTTTTTACGAAATATTCCTTCGGCTTCTCGGGATTCACATAAATTGTGATTTTTTTGCCTTTTTTAGGCATTTTCTTGTATTCTTTAGAGTCTTCAGCCTTATAATCCTTGCCTTCATACTCGTATTCATAAACCGGGCAATAAACAACCGGTTCGTCATCTTTTTCCTGTTTTACTTTTACGTCACAAATTTTTGCCGTACTTTGAACTGTACAACGACCTTTCTTCTTGCTTCGAAACACAATCATAAGAATGCCTACAATAAGCAAAATCAAGCCAAAAACACCCAATACCAAATACAACCAACCCATAAAAGTTCCTCCTTTTCAATAAATATGTAAAATGTTAATTTATGTAATTTTTCTTTTGTATATAATATCTTTTCAACTTATCATTCTACCATACTATTACCAAAACAACAAGCAAATGAAAAGCCCCCGCCATAAAACGGGAGCATAATCATTTCTTAATGTAAATTCCTATGCAACAACTTATGTTCTTTACCATTAATCACTTCTTCAAACACATGACCGATTACAGGATTATCTGTTGCAAAACGAATCTGCGACTCACGATCTACTGCATAAATACCTTTTGCACGTGCTTTCTTAGTTCTGGGACCCACAGGAAGAGGCTGACCGCCACCAACAATACATCCGCGCTTACAAGCCATAACTTCCACAAAATCATACTGTACTTCGCCGGCTTTGATGCTTTCCAGAAGTTTACCTGCATTAGCAAGACCATGCACTACTGCAATTTTTACTTCTCTTTCACCAAGCATAATGCTGGTTTCTTTGATATCGTCATTACCGCGCACCCCGGAATATTCAATCTGCGAAAGTGCTTTGTAACCCTTATCTGCAGATAAATGTCTTAAAACAGCTTCTGTTACGCCACCGGTTACACCGAAGATTGCAGCTGCCCCGGAAGCCATACCAAAAGGCATATCCAAAGCTTCGCTGTCAATTTCATCAAACTTGATACCGGCCTGACGAATCATACGAATCAATTCAACAGATGTGATAACACGGTCTGTATCCTGTCTGCCGTCGGTGAAGTTGTCAGGGCGAAGAATTTCACCCTTTTTAGCAGTACAAGGCATTACTGATACTACAAAAGTCTTCTTTCCTTCTTCTTCATCGGCCTTGGCAAAATAATCTTTGATTACTGCAGAGAACATACCCTGAGGTGAACGGCAGGTCGAAATATTACTTGCGAATTCCGGATACTTGGTTTCGCAGTACTTCACCCAACCGGGACAGCAAGACGTGAAAAGAGGAAGGTTTTCGTTCTTTTCCAGTCTCTCAGCTAATTCCTTAGATTCTTCTAAAATAGTTAAATCTGCACCAAAGTTGGTATCATAAATCTTATCAAATCCCATAAGACGCATCGCAGCAACGATTTTACCCATGGTATTGGTTCCCTTCGGGAATCCAAACTGATCACCGATAGCCACACGAACGGCTGGAGCAATCTGAGCCACAACTCTTACATTGGGATCCATAATTGCATTCCATACGTCGGTTACATTAGTACGGATGGAAATTGCACCGGTAGGACAAACTACACGACACTGTCCGCATCCGACGCATTCGGTTTCATTTAAAGGCTTGTTAAAGGCGGGCTGCACCTGCATATTGGAACCGCGATGCGCAAAATCAAGAGCACCTACACCTTGGATTTCCGCACAGGTTCTTACACAGTCACCGCAAAGAATACACTTGTTAGGATCTCTAACTACAGAAGGCGAACTGATATCAATAGGCACCTGTTTACGGTTGTTTAAGAAACGAACCGCATGAATACCTACCTTAAAAGCAATCTTCTGTAATTCACAAGAACCATTCTTGGTACAGGTTGTACAATCACGGCAGTGTGAAGCCAATAATAATTCTACAATTAACTTGCGGTATTTCTGAATTTTTCTGGTATTGGTTCTGATTACCATGCCGGGTCTGGGCTGTTCTGAACAGGAAGCGAGAATTCTTCCTCTCTCATCTTCTACCATACACATACGGCAGGCACCATAAACCGATAATTCTGAATGATAACAAAATGTAGGCAAATCAATTCCGGCCTTACGAATCAGGGCTAAAATATTCTTTTCCCCTTCAATAGGCACGCTTTTGCCATCTATTGTAATATAATCCATTTCTTATGTACCCCCTACTGAATCGAAATTGCACCGAACGGACAAGCACTTTCACAAGCACCACACTTGATACATTTTACACCGTCGATGGTATAAGGATTTTTAATAACGCCTGAAATTGCACCAACAGGACAATTTCTTGCACATTTTGAACAACCCTTACATTTTTCAGGGTCAATCACGTAGGTCTTTAATGCCTGACAGTTACCTGTACGACATTTTTTATCTACAACATGTTCTACATATTCGTCACGGAATAATCTTAAAGTACTAAGCACAGGCAAAGCTGCACTTTTACCAAGACCGCAAAGAGCTGTATCCGTAATGGCTGTACCTAATTCCTGTAAAATATCAAGCTGCTCTAGAGTACCGCGACCTGCAACGATGTCCTCAAGAATTTCAAGCATACGCTTGGTACCCTCACGACAGGGAATACACTTACCGCAACTTTCATTCTGGGTAAAATTCATAAAGAATCTTGCAACTTCCACCATACAGGTATCTTCATCCATAATAACAAGACCGCCCGAACCAATCATGGCCCCCATCTTCTTCAAAGAGTCAAAATCAAGGGCAACATCTAAATGATCACCAATCAAACATCCGCCGGAAGGTCCGCCAATCTGAACTGCCTTAAATTCTTTACCGTTCTTGATACCACCACCGATTTCATAAACAATTTCGCGCAGTGTGGTACCCATAGGCACTTCAATCAAACCTGTGTTATTAATACTACCGGTTACCGCAAAAGCCTTGGTTCCCGGGCTTCCTTCCGTACCGATACCCTTAAACCATTCTGCGCCATTATTAATAATCATCGGCACATTGGCATAAGTTTCAACGTTATTTAAAACGGTAGGTTTTGCAAACAAGCCCTGTTCAACGGTACGAGGCGGCTTTGTACGAGGCATACCTCTTTCACCTTCAATAGAAGCTGTCAAC
>JAZNLG010000023.1:0-3671 GCA_045578965.1 Lachnospiraceae bacterium
AGTATTGTTGCTTGCTGCACCATCCGTACCAAGACACACGTTTACACCAGCCTCAAGCATCTTAGGAACGGGCGCAAAACCATTGCCAAGTTTCATATTGCTGGCAGGATTGGTCACCACACTAACATTTTTATCTTTTAAAATAGCAATATCTTCATCTGTCACATGCACGCAATGAGCCGCAATGGTAGGGCAGTCAAAAATACCGCTTCTGCACGCCAACTCAATGGGTGTGCAACCATATTGTTTCTGACAATTCTCAATCTCAGTACGACTCTCAGACAAGTGAATATGAATTCCCATGTCATTCTTTGCAGACTCTTCTGCTACGATGTTTAAGAAAGCTTCATCACAGGTATAAGGTGCGTGAGGTCCCAAGAAGAAGGACAGTCTGTCACAATCCTTTGCTGCATCTCTCTCTTCGTAAGCCTGACACAGACGCATAGCCCCCGCTTCATCATTGCCACTTCCAACAAGACCTCTGGAAATCACAGCACGCATACCGGACTCTTTGACCGCACGGGTAGTCTGATGAATGTTCATCTGCATATCGTTAAAACAAGTGGTGCCGCTCTTCATCATTTCAAGAATGGCAAGGTTTGCTCCCCAATATGCATCCTCATCAGTCATAGCGTCTTCAATCGGAGAAATGGTGCCAAACAACCAGTCGCCGAAAGCTAAATCATCTGCCACATTTCTCATAAATGCCATATATGAATGTGTATGACAGTTGATAAAACCGGGCATCAGAAGTTTACCGGCTCCATCAATAATTTTATCTGCAGTACGCTCTGCCTCGGTAAGATATATATTTTTTTCAATACAAAGTTTCTCTGCATTTATGTATTTTGTGCAAGCATCCGTTGCATCAACAACGGTAGCATTCTCCTCTGTAATGACAGCCTCAATGATACCTTGATTAACGACTACACTTGCCTTTTCAATTTTATTTGAACCTGTTCCATCAGGCAAAATTGCCTGAATATTTTTGATAACAATTTTCACTACTTCTTACTCTCCTCTTCTTCCATATACTCTTTCACAGCCTTGTCTACGTTTTTGCCGATTTTGGATGTGACAAAAACCAATGCATAGTAAAGGGGAATTCCCAAGAAAATAATCCAACCCGGATGCCAGAAACCGCCCACAACGCCAAGGAAGATATATATAATGACACATAAAACAGGAAAAACCAAGTGAGTTAGAATGCCTGCTTTCGTACCGGATGTCTCTGCATCATCCGTTTTAGCGTTTCTCTTTTCCTCCTTATCAGTATCGGCAATCACCGGCTTTACATTGGCATAAACCGCTCTGCTTTCGTCATATTCGGGCATTTCATTGCCGGAATATAAAATATGATCAATAGACATTTCATAGGTCTTGGACAACTGCATAAGCGCAGTCACATCCGGAAGTTTACTTCCTTCTTCAAATGCCTGTAAGTCTCCTATGGAAATACCACTTTTTTCCGCTACCGCTTCTATTGTAAAATTCTTTCCTTCTCGTACTTCTTTTAAACGTTTTGCAACCTGACTCATATTGGCCTCCGTTCATTTGTTCACTATCAAATATTATAGCATTATTTCTTACTTCTGTAATCTAAAATACTAATATTTCAGCATACTCTTTAAAAAATTACTGTATATTTTTTCTGTTAAAAATAACACATCCCACGCCACCACTCAATATCCATAAGATATCGCAAAGAATCCAACGTACAGAACTAAAAATCTCCATAGCAGAAAGTTGTGCCGCTTGACCGGAAGGATTCAAGTCATGCAAAAAACCATACACGATTTTGGCAAATCCATCCACATAAGCAGGATTTAAAACTCCATCTTTATATTCCGGTTGAACCATCATCTGATTTGTATGCAGACATACGCAAAGCAACGTGAAAGCAACTCCCATACACAAAACAACAGCGGTCGTTTTATTTCCGCAAATCATAGTAATCATACAGTAAATACTACTGTATGCCAAACACATACCGATTCCCATTAACGCATATTTCAGAAATAAGAAAAAAGTAACATCTGATTCAAAAAACCAACTGCCAACCAATGCAGTAAAAAGTATGGTGACGAAATAAATAACCACGCAAGCAAGTCCGCTGGCAATCAAATTGGATAAGAAAATAAAACATCTTGAATTTCCCGAAATTATCTTGTTACGAATAAATCCATCACTAAAATCTTCCCCTACAAAAAGACTGACCAATGCTGCTACCGCCATCCCATAAAAACTCATCGGAAGGAAAATCACCCGGCTTAACGGAACACTATAATCCATTGCCGTATATTGCATAACGATAAAAGCAACGGCCATAGCTAACATGCCGACAAGACAAATTTTAAACCACTTACTTCGAAAAATACGAAAAATATCTGCAGCCAACAGTCTACGCATTGCCGTCACCTCCCGTTAGCGAAATAAAATAACTTTCCAGACTTTCGTCTTTTGTCTCAAGAGAAATCACTTCACAATCTTCTTTGTCCAAAGTCAACGTCAACTGAGAAACATTCATCTTTGCAAAAATATCTGCCTGCGTCTCTGAAATAATCTTGTAATCAATTCCCATGCCATCCAATACACAAATTAATGCGGACATTTTAGACACTTCTATCCGCATACATTTTCGACAGGCAGATTCCAATTCTTCAGCACTCATTTCTTTTATCATATGGCCTTTATCTATAATTCCATAATGAGTTGCCAATCTGGACAACTCATCCAATATATGACTTGAAATCAGAAATGTAATTTTCCTTTCCTTGTTAAGTTTTAAAATCAACTCGCGAATTTCAATAATTCCCTGCGGATCAAGACCATTGGTCGGTTCATCCAGTATAATAAAATCCGGATTGCCCACCAAAGCAATAGCAATACCCAACCGTTGCTTCATTCCTAAAGAAAAATTTTTGACCTTTTTCTTTCCTGTATGATCCAAACCGACCAATTTTAACAACTCCGGTATACTGTCAAAAGAAGTAATTCCAAGCACCCGATATTGTTGCTTCATGTTATCTTCCGCCGTCATATTCTGATAGATTGCCGGGGTCTCCACTACCGCACCGATACGACGTCTGGCCTTGATAATATTTTTATCTGAATTCACAACATCGTACAGAGTAAAACTTCCTTCCGTCGGTTCCTGCAAACCGCAAACGAGACGAATCAATGTGGTTTTTCCCGCACCGTTTCGACCAACAAAACCATAAATAGCACCTTTCGGAACATGCATATTAAAATTGTTTAAGACTTTAGCACTTCTATATTTTTTCCCGAGATTTTTGGTTGTCAAAATATACTCCATTCGAAACGTCTCCTTCTTCGTAATATCTACTCGATATTTCTCATTACCCCCACTTTATGCTTTCATCTCAATCCTTCATAAAACTTCTCATAGGATTCAACTCTTTTGCCACCTGAAATAAATGATCCTGCTCACATTCAAGATACTCTTTGATTTCCGCAAGCTCTTTTTCATCAAATCCCTTGTTGCTTATTAGCTCTCCTCCCGGAATGATGAACTCCGCGTTGGCACTTTTATCCGTAAATAAAACATATGCTACTCTTTTATTGCCAAGTCTCGTTACCGGCGAAATATTGATTTTCATTTCACTGTTCATAGGTGGCTCCTAATCTGTATAATATTCAGCCTGAAAAGC
>JAZNLG010000024.1:0-7595 GCA_045578965.1 Lachnospiraceae bacterium
CCAGGTCATCTTCTCAAGCTGCTTTAAGCATGCGATAAGATGTGACGGCAACGAATCCACATACAAAGGAAACGCTACTACCCATGTATCTGCCTTTTTTAATTTCTCGATAATGTCTGCAGTAATTTTACTTGTACGAAGACAGATTTCTTCTACATCTACTTTATTGCCTAAACATTCTTTTAAATCGTTTAAAAGTATTCCACTGGAACTTCCCTTTACTTTAGGACTTGCGTTAATCAATGCAACTGTCATAATTCTAACCCCTTTAACTCATCTTTACTCTTGTAAAAATAGATTCCGTTAAACTCGCCGTGAAAATTCTCCGCATTTCCCTCAATAATATCCTTTGCGGTCTTCTTCTCATCTTCCGTAATATCTTCTCCATAAAAATGAGCAGATAACTTAATCGTATTGGTATATCTGTGCTTATGGTGCATCTCACCATTCTTAATAATAAAATCACCCTGCACATAAGAAATGGCTCTATCCTGTGCCGCCTTAACAAAAGGGCTGACTGTTCCGTAATAGCATTCGCTCACAATAATCATTTCATCACACAGTCCCATATCCAAAGAGGTACGTTCATAGCCATCATGAATGACGCACTCTCCGGGAGTCTTCGCCCAGCATCCAAAACATCCGATACAATGCTTAATATTGCCCTGGCGATTAATAACCTTGTGTTCACCCTCTATTTTAAAATCAAAATCTTCGATATCCGTAAGAATCAGTTTCATATCTACCTCTTTAACGAATCATAGTGATACATTCGTTATTTATAGTTTAACATAAAATTGTCAAAACGATTCTTAAAAGAAAATAGTAAATTTCTAAAAAATATATAAATCCCTTACAAAAATCGTTTATATTTTCCATACAAAAGCAGCGCAGAATACTTTTATAAAACATAGTTAAAATATAAATGATAAACCTTGAAAATCAGGCAGAATATAGTACAATATAAAATAGATAAAAATAAAAGAAAGGAAGCAACATTATGTACAACGGAAATGAAAATGTAATGATTTGTGATCATCCTTTGATCAAGCACAAAATCTCTATGCTTCGAAACAAAAATACCGGAACAAACGAGTTTCGTGCAATTGTGGAAGAAATTGCAATGCTCATCGGCTATGAAGCTTTGAGAGATTTGGAAACTGAAGAAGTGGATATCGAAACACCTTTGGAAGTTGCCAAGTGCCCTGTAATTGCAGGTAAGAAGCAGGCAATCGTTCCTATTTTACGAGCAGGTTTAGGTCTTGTAGGCGGGCTTATGAAACTGATGCCTACAGCAAAAGTCGGTCACATCGGTCTTTACCGTGATGAAGAAACCTTTGAACCTCAGGAATACTACTGTAAGCTTCCTTCTGCTATAGACCAGCGTAAGATTTTTGTAGTAGACCCCATGCTTGCAACCGGTGGTTCTGCTATTGCAGCCATTGATTTCATCAAACAGCGCGGCGGTAAAGACATTAACTTCCTTTGTGTAATTGCTGCTCCGGAGGGCTTGGACAAGTTGATGCAGGCACACCCTGATGTTAAAATTTATGTCGGCAATTTAGATCGCGGATTAAATGAGAAGGCATACATCGTTCCCGGTCTCGGTGATGCCGGTGACAGAATCTTCGGCACGAAATAATATAGATTTTCAAGCAAAATAATGCATCTTACATTATACAGAATAAAAAGGCACTAACTTCACCGAGAAGATAGTGCCTTAATTTATTTCATAATATACTACTCTTTTATAAACTACTCTGTCTTCGCAGAACCTGTCTGTCCAACTTCAAAATTCACACCTGTGTCATCAGGTTTCTCTTCATCAAAATTATAATCCTTACCGGGAAGAATTGCATTCATAAGAATACCTACCAAAGCACCAACTGCAAGACCCGAAAGGCTGATGGTAATGCTTCCGATAGAGAATGCAATCGCACCCGCTGCACTGTAGTTAATACCGATAGCAAGTACCAAAATAAGTGCTGCAATAATAACGTTACGTGTCTTAGCGAAATCAACCTGATTTTCTACAATATTACGAACACCGACTGCGGAAATCATACCGTAAAGGATTAGTGAAATACCACCAACGGTAGCCGCGGGCATTGCCTGAATTGCTGCTGCAAACTTCGGACAGAAAGAGAAGAAGATTGCGAAACATGCTGCCAATCTTACTACCATAGGGTCATATACTTTAGAAAGATTTAAAACACCTGTATTTTCACCGTAAGTTGTATTTGCGGGAGCACCGAAAAGCGATGCTGCAATCGTTGCAAGACCATCACCGAGTAAAGTTCTGTGGAGACCCGGATCTTTAATATAATTTCTTCCTACAGTAGACGAAATTGCAGATACATCACCGATATGTTCTACAATGGTTGCAAGAGCGATGGGCATAATGGTTACCACTGCAGTAATCATAAGGGATACATCAAAATTATCACCAAACATACCTAAAATCGTCATATCTTTTACAATGGGAAGTCCAATCCAAGCAGCTTCCTTTACGCCTGTAAAATCTACCTGACCTGTGATAATTGCTACAAGATAAGAAGCTACTACACCAATTAAAATGGGAACGATTTTAATCATACCTTTACCAAAAATATTACAAATGATAACAGTAACAATCGCTACTAAAGCAATCCACCAGTTAGTTGCACAGTTATCAATTGCTGACTGCGAAAGTGTCAAACCAATTGCAATAATAATGGGGCCTGTTACAATAGGCGGGAAGAATTTCATAATTCTCTTTGCAGAGAATAATTTAATTAACAACGCCATTACCAGATAAAGAAGTCCTGCACATGCCACACCAAAGCAGGCATAAGGAATCATCTCTACGTTGCTCTTACCGTCAATCATAGGCGCAATTGCAAAATATCCGCCTAAGAACGCGAAGGAAGAACCTAAGAACGCGGGAACTTTACCCTTAGTTACCAAGTGGAATAAAAGCGTTCCAATACCGGCAAATAAAAGGGTTGTGGAAACATTCAAACCTGTGAGAAGCGGTACTAAAACCGTCGCCCCGAACATAGCAAACATGTGCTGAAGTCCTAAAACAATGACTTTGCCCGTGCCAAGTTCTTTCGCATTGTAAACTGCATCTTGTGTTTTGTTGCTCATTGTAAACCTCCTTGGTGTTTTGATACGATATCTCGTATGTATAGTTTTTTACTATTCAAAATTATAACGCTTTTTGCATCAATTGAGAATAGGACATGTAAAAATTATTTCACAAATTTTATATCATAGGCATAAGGCGAAACAGATAAATAAAACTGCCCAAAGGTTTCCCTGACAGGCGACAAGTCACAAAAATCTTCCACGGAATAATCACCGCCCTCACACAGTACACAATTCCCGGTTTCATTTAAATGAGTAATCATAAGTGAGCATGCAGGCATAGACAAATTGCATTCCCGTAAGTTCCGCAAATCTTGTGATACCGCCCTGACAAAACCTTCTGCATTTTCGTGTCTTGCATACCTAAGACTTCCCTGCCATGGATTGTCCAAATTTGTTTGGTCCCCTTCCTGTATCCCTAACTTTGCTCTGCTGCATTCATACGGCAAGGGTCCGGCTCCATGTCTCGTGACGTAACTTCTTGTGACATAAACCACCTCGTCCATCATATAATTCCAACGTGCCAAAAATTTGCCGGGATTGGTAAGACCTGTTTGGGATGCAGTTACGTGGGGGCTGTATTCCTCATTATCCGTATCCAATAGCAATCCCTGCCCGTTCTCAAAGATAACCCGGTCATAGGTATTAAGAAAAGATACAACATCTTTTACGGGGGTAATGTACTGCAAATTACGATATATTTCTTTTACTGCATTCTCAAGCACTGCATCGCTTTGTAAAAGCTCCGCATACTCTTCCGGTAAGATTTTGGACAGTTCTGTTTCTTTTAACTGCTCCGGCAATTCTTCCCTCAACTCTTTTAACCGGCACGGCAAATAAACATTACGTATCTCCTGCAGTCGCTTCACACACTCTTCTTCCGACTGCTCGAATAATTCTTTTATGGTGATGGCGAAACCTGCTTCACTTCGGCACTTTGCCTCATATATACCCATGCCGCAACTTCCGTGCCTAAGGCTCCCTCTGGCACTTTCTGCTGTCATATTTAACAACACATCATCAATGATGGTAATCTTAGCATTCATATCCGCAAATATGACAGGTCTAAAACCTGCCACATTATAAAAGGCATCCATCTCCTCTCCCAATTTATAAAGGTCCGGAAAATATGTATCAGCCCAAAACGTATCGGCATGTCGAAAAGAACCTGAAGACAATTCATGAAAAATAAAACGTTTATCCGGACGGTCTACCGTATGACCGGATTGAGCTCCGCCGTTATGACGTATCACCAGAACTTTACCGGAAACATCAGATAAAAAATCCACTGCCAGTCCTTTTCCTTCATCGCCGAAATTTTTACCGACTACTGCACAAAAATATGGTTTTCTCAAAAGAACAATCCTTTCTTCTTTTTGATGACAAGACCCTTAACCGCATTACGTACAATCGGCTGTACCAACTCCGGCCACTGCGCAATTACCTTATCCTCATCTTCTCCGTTTGTAAGTTGCATTACCGTAATAATCAGTTCCGGAATTACATGTACCGCAGACTTGGGAATACAGAGAATTCTGCCCGGCAGACATTTATGTAACTGAGGTGGCTCTTTCGGGAAAAGCCCCGTAATATGAATGTGGAACAATTCAAACTTCTCACTTGCCATTTCTGCCAATTTGGTGGATTTCGTCGTGTAACATTGGTCATCAAAAATTTTACGGATGTTTATTCCCGCAAGATCCGGATGGCAGTCCGAATCACCGATGGTAAATAAAAATCCTTTTTTACCATGCTTTTCAAAAGCATCCGTATGCACATGCTTGGCTGCAAAATACCATAACAATTCATAATCTTCCGGAAAATCTCCGCCCTTTGATTCAAGCCAGAGTTCCAGCAACTGCTCCGCAATACGAATGTCGGATTCAAACTGAGTCACCTGCAAAGGTGCATCATCATCCACATCCCCGATTGCCGCAAACATCATCTGCGGGTCTTCTATGGGCTTGGTGGAATAGATTTTCATCATAGTCTCATTCAAACCGTTTTTGGCAATTTCCGCAGACAGATATCCCATAGAACCGGTCACATCCAAGCCAATAATAATTGGCGTAGAATTGGGATGATCATCCGAATCCCTGGATTCTCTCTTTTCGATAAATTTCGGATTGAATTTCTCCGGCATTTTCTTGGCAACAAACAACTGGTCAGCCGTAGAACTTACCGTAATCTTAGAACTGTTTTTTAACTTGGTCCAGTCTGTACTGGTGTAACTTCCTCTTCCCATTCACACATCCTCCGTACTTTGTATTTGATTCGATATATCGCTGTAAAATGTTCTTATACTTCAAACTTCGTAAAATGTCTTCCGCCCAATTCTTCCTCAATTACCTTATCCCACATGGCAAAATCATCATAAGCGTTACCCGCAGGTTTTTTCTTAAGGAATTTAATCAGTGCCTCCGGCGCATCGCCGTAATTGGCTCCCAACATCTTCGTTGCTACCGCACGGATATCTTTCAGATCTTTTACGGTTGCTTTTACGGATGTTTTACTGTTATACCAGGCACCAAGCAATGCTGCTTCATGTGTCAACGGATTGATAAAAACAGATTCTGCAGTCATTGACTCATGAGCCATCTCGTTAAATGTAAGCACACAGGCAATGTTTTCCAGTCTGGATATAATCCACTCCACGTGCTTGGCAGGAAGACTTCCGAACATGGCAAGAGGGTACATATTCTCATCCTTGGAATACACAAGCATCATACTGCCATCCGCCAATTCATACCGCCCCGCAAGAGTAGGGAAGCACCGGTCAAGCCCACGCATATCCGCCTGGGGATAGGCGATATTGTGAAACGCCTCTATGCTTTTATCCGCCATCCATATTTTATCTTGAGGATAAATATAGATGACATTTTTTCGCGCAGAATACATCCAGACGCCGTCTTCCATGCTTTTATATATGTATTGAATTGTAATATCCGTATCGTCTTTTGCCCGAAATACAACGGTGTCCGCATCATCCCATAAACGTTCCAGACCGCGGGAAGATTCACCTTCCTCTGCCAAAGCACGCAAATACTCCAGCATCCTCATACGAAACGTCCGGTACTCCTGCAGTTCACGGTCACTAAAGAAATTGCGGGAAGCACAATAAGGACACGCCAAATCTCCGATACGGCTTACCGCCATCTCACCACCACAGTTTTTACACTGAAAACTAATCATATAAGCCTCCCGAAAAATTATTTTATCAACAGTATAACACATCCGGACAAATGCAACTATAGGATTGCTATTTTCTCTCATAAAAATATAAAAAGTTTTTGAAGATACGTAATCCTGTTTCTTTTCTATAAAAATAGATGCTGAAAACTGCGATTTTCCTTATTTCAATGGTTTACTTTACTTCTAAAATATATTAAAATGGGGGTTGAGTAAAAAATTAAATATTACATAAAGGAGACGTAGTTATGAAAATTTCATCATTACAGAAAGCAAGATACGAGTATTCTCCCAAGCTTCCCGCAATGTTAAGAAACGGTATTGCTGACATTTGCGTAAACGAAGGTGCAGAAACTCAGAGCGTAGCTGATCAGGAAAAGATCAAAGAACTTTTCCCCAACACCTATGGTAAGAAAGAAATCACTTTCCAGAAGGGTCAGAACACATCTGTTGCTAAGAAGCAGATTGTAGGTGTTATCCTTTCCGGTGGACAGGCTCCCGGCGGTCACAACGTTATCTGTGGTTTATATGACGCTTTAAAGGCTACAAACCCTGAAAACGAATTATACGGCTTCAAGGGCGGCCCCAGCGGTCTTATCGAAGATGACTACTTAATCTTTGATGACGAGTACATCAATAAATTCAGAAACACAGGTGGTTTCGATATCATCGGTTCCGGCAGAACCAAACTTGAAACCAAAGAACAGTTCGCTATCGTTGCAGAAGTTTGCAAGAAGCACGGCATCACAGCTGTTGTTATCATCGGTGGTGACGACTCTAACACAAACGCTGCTGTTCTTGCTGAATACTTTGCAGCTAACAACACAGGCGTACAGGTTATCGGATGTCCTAAGACAATCGACGGCGACTTGAAGAACGAAGACATCGAGTGCTCATTCGGTTTCGACACAGCTACAAAGACATACAGTGAAATCATCGGAAACATTGAAAGAGATGCTAACTCAGCTAAGAAGTACTGGCATTTCGTTAAAGTAATGGGACGTTCAGCTTCTCACGTTGCTTTGGAGTGTGCTCTTAAGACACAGCCAAACATCTGCTTGATTTCTGAGGAAGTTGCAGAGAAGAAAATGTCACTTTCAGCAATCGCTGACTACATTGCTGACTCAGTTGCAAACAGAGCTGCAAAAGGCTGGAACTTCGGTGTTGCGATCATCCCTGAGGGTGTTGTTGAGTTCGTACCTGAGTTCTCAGTATTGATTTCAGAAATCAACGAGCTTCTCGCAGGAAGCAAAGCTGATGCATTCAACGCTCTTCCA
>JAZNLG010000025.1:0-2113 GCA_045578965.1 Lachnospiraceae bacterium
GTAATGCGACCGTTGGTTTCCATTTCAATGTACCCGTCGGCTTTTAACAACTTCATGGCACGGCTTACGCTGGGTTTTGAGAACCCCATTTCTTCGCAAATATCGATTGAGCGTACAAAGTCGCTTCTTTGGGACAATGTATAAATGGTCTCCAGATACATTTCACCGGATTCTAACAAATTCATAATGCAAACACCCCTTTACATAGTAATTACAGAATAACATAAAAGGAAGAATAATTCAACTATACGAATATAGGGGCGACGGTTAGCAATAACTAACTTTCAAACATAAATATATAAAAAAAGACATATATTAGATATAAAACCGGTATATTATGGAAAAAAACACTTTACAAATAGATTGGTTTATGATATTACTTTTAATGGAGTTAGCAAACACTAACCAAAAAAGTAAAGGACGCGCTTTTATGAATTTGAATGAAGTAAAATTAGAAGAAGAGTATATTATAAAAGAAATTCAGACCGAGGATGAGGAGTTAAATGCCTTTTTGTTTTCTTTGGGATGTTATAGCGGAGAGTCGATTACCGTTATTTCAAGAAGAAGAAAAGCATGCGTTGTAGCCATCAAAGACGGACGATACAATATCGACAGCGGATTGGCAGGCGCCATCCTCGTAGAACCAGGTAAGTAGAACAGGAGAATCATCCAATGAGAATTGCATTAGCAGGTAATCCAAACAGCGGTAAAACCACTATGTATAATGCCCTGACCGGCAGCAAAGAAAGAGTCGGTAACTGGGCAGGTGTTACCGTAGATAAAAAAGAATGTTCCATCAAAAAGAGTTTTTATAAAGGTGAGGAAGCGTTGATTGTGGTGGATCTTCCGGGAGCGTATTCCATGTCACCGTTTACTTCGGAGGAGAGCATCACAAGGGATTATGTTCAGAATGAAAATCCGGATGCGATTATTAATATAGTGGATGCCACTAATTTAAGCAGAAGTTTGTTTTTTACTACTCAATTGATGGAGTTGGGGGTACCCGTAGTAATTGCTTTAAATAAAAGCGATGTGAATGACAAAAAAGGCAATGAAATAGATGCGGATGCCTTGGCTCAAAAATTAGGCTGCCCGGTAATTGAAACCGTATCTACGGTGTCCGGCGAAAATAACGGTCTTGCGGAACTGATTCAGGCAGCGGTAGAGCGTGTGGGAAAAGTGCAGAAAGCACCTTACATACAGGAGTTGATTGACCTAAAAGATAAAGCCCAGGTTGTTGAAGAGGACAAAAAGCGTTTTGCTTTTGTAAACGGTATTGTGGATGCAGTAGAAAAACGTATTAGCGAGACCAATAAAAGGAATAGGCAGGATAAATTTGATGAAATCATTACCCATCCGCTTTTGGGAATTCCTTTATTTGCGCTGGTGATGTTTCTGGTGTTTTATATTTCGCAGTCTACTGTTGGTACATGGATTGCTGACTGGTTAGTTGGCTGGATTGAAGTTTTCCAGGAATGGGTAGCGGGTCTTGTTGCAGGTGCACATCCTTTTCTTCAGGCATTACTTGTTGATGGCATTATTGGTGGTGTGGGCGCGGTAGTCGGATTTCTTCCCTTGGTAACGGTAATGTACTTCCTGATCGCATTGTTGGAAGACTGCGGTTACATGGCAAGAGCAACCGTTGTGCTGGATCCTATTTTTAAGAAAGTCGGTCTTTCAGGTAAGTCTGTTATCCCTATGGTAATCGGTACCGGTTGTGCAATTCCCGGTGTTATGGCATGTCGTACCATTCGTAATGAAAGAGAACGTAAAGCGACTGCGATGCTGGCGCCTTTTATGCCCTGCGGTGCGAAACTTCCTGTGATTGCCCTGTTTGCAGGTGCATTCTTCGGTGAGGCAAAATGGGTAGGCGTTGTTATGTATTTTGTGGGTATTCTGCTTATTTTGATAGGTGCTCTGCTGGTAAATAAAATTGCCGGATATAATTTTAAGAAATCATATTTTATTATTGAATTGCCGGAATATAAATTTCCGAGTTTAAAGAATGCATTTCGTTCCATGTGTGCCCGCGGATGGGCGTACATCGTTAAAGCGGGTACGGTAATTCTGGTGTGTAATACGGCAGTACAGATTATGCAGAGTTTCAACTGGC
>JAZNLG010000026.1:0-2864 GCA_045578965.1 Lachnospiraceae bacterium
TGCAGATGCAGCTTGCGGTACGGATACCATGTTAATGCTCTTTACATCAGGAACTACAGGCTATCCCAGAATCGCAGCTCACAACCATAAGTATCCTTTGGGACATTTCCTTACAGCAAAGTATTGGCATAATGTAGATCCTAACGGATTGCATTTTACAATCTCTGATACCGGCTGGGGTAAAGCGTTATGGGGTAAGTTGTACGGCCAGTGGTTATGTGAAGCGGCAACCTTCGTTTACGACTTTGACCGTTTCGATGCACACGATATCCTGCCGATGTTTGCAGAATACAAGATTACAACTTTCTGTGCACCTACAACCATGTATCGTTTCTTCATCAAAGAAGATTTGAAGAATTATGATTTAAGTTCTATCAAATATGCAACTGTTGCGGGTGAAGCAATGAACCCTGAGGTTTATAACCAGTTCTTAAAAGCAACCGGTATCCGTATTATGGAAGGCTTTGGTCAGACCGAAACTACCCTTACCATTGCAAACTTCGTTGGTGAGACCAACAAAATCGGTTCCATGGGTAAACCCAGTCCTTTATATGACGTGGATATCCAACTTGCAGACGGTAAGCCTGCCGGTGTAGGTGAAGTTGGTGAAATCGTAATCCGCACGGAAGAAGCAGTACCTAACGGATTATACGAAGGATATTATCTTGACGAAGAAAAGACTAAGGAAGCTTGGCATGACGGTTATTATCATACCGGTGATACCGCTTGGAAAGATGAAGACGGATTCTTCTGGTACGTCGGTCGTGTGGATGACTTAATCAAGTCTTCCGGTTACCGTATCGGACCCTTCGAAATCGAAAGTGTTATCATGGAATTACCTTATGTTCTTGAGTGCGCCGTTGTTGCCGCACCGGATGAAATCAGAGGCCAGGTTGTAAAAGCAAATATCGTTCTTACCAAGGGAACGCAGCCTTCCGACGAATTGAAGAAGGAAATCCAGGTATACGTTAAGAATCGTACTGCACCTTATAAGTACCCCAGAATCGTTGAGTTTATGGAAGAACTTCCTAAGACCATCAGCGGTAAGGTACGTCGTGTAGAGTTGAGAAAATAAGTATATAAAAGTTCAGCCCTTTTATCACAATGATGGTAGAGGGGCTGTTTTTTTACAAATAATAGCAATATCTTGTGATTATCTACTTTTACAAGGTCACAAATTGTGGTATACTGTATATTGGTAGCATTTTTTGTGTTGATTATGATATTTGAAGTGATACATAATGAATGGAGTTAACAGGAGGTTACTATGGGCTTAAATTTTAGAAAATCAATATCTTTGGGGAAACTGGTAAAACTGAATTTAAATAAAAAGAGTGCCGGTTTGAGTTTCGGTGTAAAAGGAGCAAGATATTCCATTAATACAAGCGGACAGAGAAGAGCAACCGTTGGTATTCCCGGGACCGGACTTTCTTATACCCATACATTTGGCGATAAAAAGAAAAGTGCCAAAACAGACCGTGCAAAGAAGAAAGAATTGGAAAAGAATCAGGAAGTGGTGCAGGACTATAATGAGGAGGTGGATGAAATCATTGGTATTCACAGAACCGGTGTGGATGCAATTGATTGGAACCGTGTAGAGACTGTGCCCAGAAAACTTGCAGGTCTACAGACCGGAGTGTTAGAAGGCGATATTGATGCATATTATGAAGTGATTGAAACAGTTGCACCTTTTGATGAACTGGTGGAGTTCGGAAGTGCATTTGAAATCGGTACCGAAGATCCAAAGTGTATCGTAGCAGAATTTAACATTAAGGAAAAAGATGTGATTCCCGATACAATGGTAACTTTGACTGAAACCGGTAAGGTATCGGAGAAAAAGATGACCAAGACGGCATATTACGAAATGCTTCAGGATTATGTATGCAGTGTTATGATTCGTATGGCAAGAGATTTGTTTGCGCTTTTACCCGTGGAGAGAGTGATTATTCATGCGGTAGATGATGCTCTAAATACAGCAACCGGTAATATGGAAGAGGTAACCTATGTATCTGTTATTTTTGACAGGGCTACCTTCGATAAAATTAATTTGGATGCAATTGATCCGTCTGACGCTTTGAGTAATTTCGAATATAATATGAAATTCGGTAAAACCACAGGTTTTAAGCCCGTTGTGAAATTGTCAGATTGGTAAGAATTGTATAAAAACACTTTTAGAAAGATAAAATAAAAAACAGATGAGGAAACGATTTTACGGATGAACGAAAAATCGCTTGCCGGAAGGAAATATTTGTATGGAACCACAGGATAAAAATAAGACAATTAAACATGAGTTTGTCATTGATGATGGCCGTATAGAGTCGTTACAGGAGTTTTTAACCCCGGAGCAACTTTACAATGACCTGATTATTCGTGTGCGCAAATATCACCCTTCTGATGATATTACTTTAATTGAGAAAGCTTATAATGTGGCAAATGAGGCCCACAAGGACCAGATGCGTAAGTCGGGTGAACCTTATATTATTCACCCCCTGTATGTGGCAATTATTTTGGCTGACTTGGAAATGGATAAAGAGACCATTGTGGCAGGTATTTTGCATGATGTTGTAGAAGATACCATTATGACCTATGATGAAATCGCGGAAATGTTCGGTACGGATGTTGCGAATCTGGTAGATGGTGTAACGAAGTTAGGACGCTTGGAATTTGCCGGTGGCGATAAGTTGGAGGAACAGGCTGAAAACTTGCGTAAAATGTTCCTTGCTATGGCAAAGGATATCCGCGTTATTATGATTAAACTGGCTGACCGCCTGCATAATATGCGTACCCTTAAGCATATGCGTCCTGAAAAACAGCAGGAGAAGGCAAGGGAAACCTTGGATATCTATGCGCCCATTGCACAGCGT
>JAZNLG010000027.1:0-5469 GCA_045578965.1 Lachnospiraceae bacterium
ACAGAACGACATGGCTACGATCCGACTTCAATTATAAAATGCATGATCACCAAGAGACTTAATACTAGAATTAGTAGGGAAGTTTGCATATTTTAAGTTAACGCAATTTGCAAAGGCATAATTTCCGATTGTATTAGCACCATCACCTAACTCAATACCCTGCAAAGATGCACATTCATAAAAGGCATAATCACCGATACCCAACAGATTTTCACCGGTCTGAAGGGTTGTAATATTAGTAGCCTTTGAGAAAATACCCACATTGGGAGTCTCATCCAATACCCATGTATCATCCTGTTTTACAACATGCTGGCTAGAAATATAAGAAACCGTAGCATTCTGAATTCTCTGATGGCTTTCGCTGATTGTAGGCTTGTAATCATCGATGGAATCCGTATCCTTATTACTGTCATAGTAATAATCTTCCGGGTCTCTTACATTACCTTCCTCGTCATAATACCAATCTTCATAAGAAGAGAACAAACAGGGATCATAGCGGTCAAGTACCTGAACTTCTACCTCAACCTCTACATCCTTCATAATCTCCTTGCCGTTTTCATCCAATTCGCCGGTACCCTGTTGTTCGGTTTTTTTCTGCATTTCAGTACGATAAATCGGATAATATAACACATTTCCGCTTTTACCCACTGCAACATAACCGCCGGAAGTACCCTGAGCATGTGTATACTTTACATACGCATCCACAGTATCGGGTATCACAAGTAAACCGCTGTTCAAGGAACGCTCATAGTCATATCCGACAATAACGGCAACTTTGTCACCACCGCTACCTTTATCGATATAAGCAAACTGAAACATACCATCACCGGTTGTATAAATGGTATCCGTATCTTTAATCTCCGGAATACTGCTTTCATCCTTGCTAACAGTAACGGTAGGTGTTTCTCCCGCCGCTTCCATAGCCTGTTCCGGTATTAATGCCACTACCAGTGCTGTTGACAAGCAAATTCCACCCAAAGTATTGCGAACCGCTTTTTTCATTCTGGTACTAAGCTTTCTCTTTCCTTTTTTGGTATTACTCATTAATAAGTCCTCCTTGTGTAAGACCATTCTACTTGTTCTCTATATATCACACTTGCATATTAACAAATTTATCCCCGGTATTGATATTCTAAAATACCATACAGTTCTACTCATTCACCTTACGTGCCACAACTACAAATCTACCGTTATCCTGCTGATAATCACAAGTTGACAGGGTTAAAAGTTGATCCCCAAACTGCGCAACCACACCGGTCTCATAATAAGACAATGCCGCCATTTCATCCATATAAGAATTAAATTCCTCTTCCGAATGCGCATCCACAAATTCATAGTACTTAAAATTCACATCTTCCTGAGAATACACCTTATCTCGAAAAACAAACATCACCTCATAAGTTCCGGTTTCATAAATTGTGTCAAATTCTATGTATTTGTGTTCTTTATAATACGACTCATTCTGGTATTTCTGCAGACTTCCAAACATTTTGCCGGACTTCATATGATGTCCGTAAATAATCAGATTCGTACTTCTCGGATACACACTGCAGGCAGCATCCAAAAAAATAGAACCGTTTTTGTCATACTCCTGATTAAAATTATGATCGAGATAATACTCATTATTGACTGTCTGCATAACAGGATAGTCAATTACTGTATCGGCAATTTTGACCCATCCTATTAGACTTTTGTTCTGATTATATAAATCTTCATATTTATACAGTACCTGCGGAACCCCTTCTTCGGTCTCCGTCAACTGGGCATAATATTTATCATCTTCCGTACTAACCGGAATATATACATCATCTTTAATTGCATTTGCAAGTTCATTTACATCCTGCTGTGTTCTTGCAGACATATATGAGTATATTCCGAAATATGTCAGACTTCCTACTGCAATCAAACCGCAAGCAAGCAATATCCCTTTGCGAATACGTTCCTTTTTCTTCAGTTCGTTTAGAATCTGCGCCTGCATCTCTTCATCAAAATCATCAATGGATATTTTTTTTGCAGTTTCATTTTTTACCGTATTCTTTGATTTTAAAGCATTGTTTTTTACGGTATTTCTGTCTTCTGCGGTTTTACCGTCACGAAAAGAAATATACGCTTCATACACCTGATCATCGAACTCTTGTCCGATTACCGATTCAAATACCACCTGACCGGTCTGTAAATCATTGTATAACGCTTCCACAGACTTTGGATTCTTAAAATCTATCTTCTTTTTGATTTCTTCAATCTTAATAACATCACGTTCCGCAGCCTTATAATCTGCTTCATTGGTAAAGCGATGACCGCCTATTATTCTTCTTTCATTCATTACGGTCTTTGTCCTCTGCACATAATATGCCTATAATAATTTCATTATATTCTATTTTACTATATCTCGCTATTTTTACAAGTATTTTTACAAGATATTGTGCAATTTTTAAAAAAAATTATTTTTTTTGTCCATTTTTCAAAATATTGTCAACATAACCAAGCCTATTGTCATAAATTAAACCATAAAAAGTTTTTTTGGAGGCCCTAAATGAGCGATCTTCAGTGCGGATGCAATACTTCTTGCGATTGCAACAACTCTTGTGGCAATTCTAACAATTCATGCAGCAGTATTATCTGGATTATTATCCTTTTATGTTGCTGCGGTAACAAAGGCGGATTTGGCAATTCCTGCGGCGGCAACAACAATGGTTGTGATTGCCTTTGGATTATCTTACTTTTATTCTGCTGCGGTGGTAACGGAAACTCTTTCTGCTAATTTACAACATCTTTACAATTTACTTATTCTAAAAACTGCGGCGGTCTTCTTTCCGCCGCAGTTTGATTTTAAACTGTTTCATCAACATTTTTCAGTCATATATAAACTTCGGGCATAATGCAATTATACTTTTCATAAAATGTCTTGAAAGGATAAATGCCTATGGAACCGTTAAAAGAAGACAAAGCCCGGATTTTTGATGATTTTTATAGTAACAATAACCTTACCATGCTCAAAATTTTCTCTTTTTTTATGAATGAAAAACAACGTCCAATGCTTGCCATACTGATAAAATATATGGAACTTAATATTTGTATGCAAAAAAGTATGCATACGCACGAAATACCCTATTGTACGAACAAGCCCGACAAAGAACTGAATTTAGAAGAAGTTTTGTGTGAAATCAGCGATTATCTGCCCGAAGAATATCGAGATTTAACAGAACAAATCAAAAATATGAAAGAAAATATAGAAATGTATTCCCAGATGATGGAAATGATGAGTGCAATGAATGACGATTCCGCAAACACTGAAATGTTTCCATCTAATCTAAAATAATCAGGAGGCTATATGAAAGACATTTTTAAAGAAATTGAAAACACCGGTGCTATCTCGCCCGTCAAACTTGCCTTTTTAAAAGAAATGTTTCAAGGAACAAGGCAATTAAACAACGACAAAAACAAAACTATGGAATTTATGATGAATGTAGCAATGAAGAGCCGCGCTCAAAATATCACTTTTACCAAGGAAGAAATGAATCTTATCATCAAACTTCTAAAAGAGAATGCAACCCCTTCCGAAAATGCCATGATGGATACCATCATAAAAAAAGGCCTGGATGTTTAAATCCAAGCCTTCTTTCACTTTTCATTATTCAAATGATTCTATTTCAACAGTTTTTATGCTGTTACAACTTTATCCTTTACGGTTTTACTACAATATTAACGATTCTTCCGGGTACATAGATTTCTTTTATAATGGTTCCGGTTAATTTATCGCCAAGTGCCGCTTTACCTGCTGCAATTGCATCATCCTTAGAGCATTCTGCATCAATTGTGGTAACCACCTTGGTCTTACCGTTAATCTGTACGGCAATTTCAATCTCGGTATCCTTCATTGCTGCTTCATCTGCTTCAGGCCATGCAACGCTAAATACGCTGCCTTCATTGCCTAACTGCATCCAAAGTTCTTCACCGATATGAGGTGCAAAAGGAGCAATCAACTTAACCATAGCGTTCAATGTTTCCTTATCCACGCCGCCGTTCTTGCTCATATCGATTAACTTATTGTTATACTCCATAAAGCCGGAAACAACAGTATTTAAACTGAACTGATTCAAACGCTGGGTAATATCGTAAATCATCTTATTACGTACTTTAATAAGTTCGGGCGTTTCTTTTACATCCAAATCTTTGTTGCTCATAACAAGGTTGTAGAAACGGTTCAGGAAACGATATACACCATCGATACCTCTCTCATCCCACTCGGAATCCAACTCAGGAGGACCTACGAATAATTCGTATAATCTTAATGAATCGCAACCATAATCTCTTACCAAATCATCAGGTGAAACTACATTTCCTTTGGACTTAGACATCTTGATACCGTTTTTACCGGTAATCATACCCTGGTTGAATAACTTCTTAAAAGGTTCGTCAAAGCCTACTACACCGATATCATATAAGAACTTGGTGTAGAATCTTGAATATAAAAGATGTAATACGGCATGCTCAACGCCACCGATATACATATCTACAGGCAATAATTCGTCTGCAATCTTACGATCAACAAGGGCATCGGGATTCTTAGGATCCACATAACGCAAGAAATACCATGAAGAACCTGCCCACTGAGGCATAGTATTGGTTTCACGCTTTGCAGGTGCACCACATGCGGGACACGTTGTATTTACCCATTCTGTGATGTCAGCAAGAGGTGATTCTCCGGTTCCCGTAGGCTGATATGATTCAACATCAGGAAGCAATAAAGGAAGCTCCTCTTCTGGTACAGGCACACATCCACACTTTTCACAGTGAACAATAGGAATAGGCTCGCCCCAGTAACGCTGTCTTGAAAATACCCAGTCACGAAGTTTGTAGTTAACAGTCTTTTTACCAAAGCCCATCTTTTCAATCATCATGGGAGCCTCAGCCTTAAGTGTAGAGGATTCCATACCGTTCCATTCGCCGGAATTAATCATAGTTCCGCTGGCTTCGGTATAAGCCTCTTCCATATTTTCAATTTCCTTACCATCCTTAGCAATTACCTGGATAATAGGAATATCAAATTTCTTAGCAAATTCAAAGTCACGGTCATCGTGTGCAGGAACACACATAATTGCACCGGTACCATAATCAGCAAGTACATAATCAGACAACCAAATAGGCAATTTAGCACCATTTAAGGGGTTGATTGCATAGCTTCCGGTAAATACACCGGTTTTTTCCTTATCCTGGAGACGGTCTACGTTAGACTTCATGGAAGCATCGTAAATGTACTTCTCCACTGCAGCCTGTGTCTCGGGAGTTGCAAGGTCTTTTGCCATGGCATGCTCAGGTGCCAATACCATAAAAGTAGCACCGTGCAAAGTGTCAGGTCTTGTGGTATAAACTGTGATTTCTTCATCCTTGCCATCAACCTTGAAGTTTACTTCTGCACCGTAAGAACGACCAATCCAGTCAGTCTGCATCTTCTTAACCTTCTCAGGC
>JAZNLG010000028.1:0-2766 GCA_045578965.1 Lachnospiraceae bacterium
AGCAAGACGGGAAGCGGAAACAGGGCTTACAGATTTTTTAAGACAGTCTACTATTTCCTTTCTTCTTGTTTCTGCGTTCATAGTTCCTCATTTCCAAGCGATTATTTCGCTCTTTTCTCCAATTACACTTACTGTCTGCACGGAAATTCATATGTTTCCGGCAGACCAAATTTACTTTTACCTACTCTTTCTTACACCGCATGTAAATTCTTCAAAGACAGGTCAAGAATCGGTGAAGAGTGGGTTAACGCACCGCTTGATACGTAATCAACGCCCAAGCCTTTTAATCTGGCGATGTTTTCTGCGGTTACATTACCGGAAACTTCCACTTCTGCTCTATGGTCGATATAATCAATGGCTTCTTTTAACTGTTCGGTGCTCATGTTATCAAGCATGATAATGTGGGCGCCTGCCTCAACAGCCTCTTTTACCTGGTCAAAAGTCTCAACTTCCACTTCAATCTTACGAACAAAAGGTGCATAAGTCTTTGCCATGGCTACGGCTTCTTTGACTCCGCCTGCTGCCCCGATGTGGTTATCTTTCAAAAGCACACCGTCAGATAAATTATATCTGTGGTTGTTACCACCTCCGACGCGTACGGAATATTTCTCAAAAATACGCATATTGGGGGTTGTTTTACGGGTATCAAGTAATTTGATTCCTGTGCCTTCCAACATTTTAACCATTTTAGAGGTGTAGGTTGCCACGCCACTCATTCTCTGCAAGTAATTTAATGCTGTTCTTTCACCTGATAAAAGAACGCGAATGTCGCCACGGATTTTTCCGATTAACTGGCCCTTGGTAATTGCTTCGCCGTCTTCTACATATAATTCCACTTCTGTTTTCTCATCTAAAAGTGTGAATACGCGGGAAAAAACCTGCACGCCGCAAAGGATACCGTCTTCCTTACAGATTAAGTCTACTTCACCCATTGTTGCAGTCTGCATAACGCTGTTGGTGGATACGTCTTCGCTGGTAATATCCTCCTCCAAAGCGCTCATAATTAAGGGATCTACTTTCAATTTCATGGTTGCCTGATCAAACATTCTTAATTCCTCCTGTTAATTTCATCTAAAACGAGTTTGTGATTCTCTTCATTCCACTTCTCGATATCTTCGTATTTACTGTAATCCGGGGTAAGGTATGTAAATTCCCTGGTCACCACTACCTGACCTTCTTTGTTGGTTTTGGTTTTCACCTTGGTTTCCATACTGTCTTCAAAGTCCTCATCCATATCCAAGGGCTCATATTTTATAAGGTCTTGCGCCGCTACCTTACCGAATACAAGGCTCTCTAAGAGAGAGTTGCTTGCAAGACGGTTCTTGCCGTGCACACCGTTGCATGCGGTCTCGCCGATGGCATAGAGCCTCTCCATGGAAGTCTGGCTGTTTTTATCTACTTTAACACCACCCATAAAATAATGCTGGGCGGGAACTACGGGAATACATTCCTTGGTAGCATCATAGCCGTGATCCTTACAATATTCTAAAATGTTGGGGAAATGTGAAACCAACTCATCCATAGGGATGGTCCGCATATCTTCCCATACATGCTCCGTTCCGTCCTTTGCCATTTGCTCACGGATTGCCGCAGTTAACTTATCTCTGGGAATCAATTCATTTACGAAACGCTCCATATTTTTATTATATAATTTAGCGCCCTCACCTCGAACGGATTCGGAAATCAGGAAACTTCTGTCTTCAATGTTTTCACTATAAAAGGTGGTAGGATGAATCTGCACATAATCCACATCTCTGGTGGCAATACCGTGGCGCAATGCCAATGCCACACCGTCTCCGGTCAGATGACGGTAATTGGTGGAATAACGATACAAGCCGCCGACACCTCCGGTGGCAAGTACGGTGCAATCCGCATAAATTGCATCTAAACTGCCATCCTCTTTGCGAATCACAGCACCAAAGCACTCACCCGTTTTATGACGTAAGAATTCTTTCGCCGCTGCCTTGGCTGCCAATGTTCCTTCCGGAAATCTCTTGGCTCTCTCATCCACACCGGCTTCCCCGTCAAGGGCAATCAAATCCACCATAGTGGTGTGCTCCATAATTTCCACATTATCCAGTTCTTTTACTCTGGCATACAGGGTACTGGTGATTTCCTCGCCGGTAATATCCTTATGATGCAGGATACGATGTTTTCCGTGACCGCCTTCGCGGGTGTATTTTAATTCTCCGTTTTGTGTTCTGCAAAATCGTACACCGTAATCCAGCAAATCATTGATGGTGTCCCTGGAGTGGGAAATCATAATTTCCACGCTCTCACGGGTATTCTCGTAATGACCCGCTTTCAGCGTATCCTCCATAAAAGGCTCAAAATCGTTCTCATCATGCTGCACGCAGATACCACCTTGGGCAAGGTAAGAATCACATTCTTCCACTTTTGCCTTGGTAAGCATAATAATTTTCTTATCTCTGGGAAGATTTAACGCACAATACAGGCCTGCGCATCCGGTTCCCACGATTAAAACATCACACTTTCTCATATGTGTGTCCTCCACCTGACTTCATCATAATATGTATCAAGTTACCTCGAGGTGCCGCAATTCTGATGGTACGGTCTCCATACATCTCCATTGTCTTTACTCCGGCATCTTCTACTGCTCCTCGACGCTATCATAACACGTGTCAAGACACCTGTCAACATATGTCTTGACACATTGGTGACATAACCTTATAATAGCATCAAGCCGTTTTATTATTAAATTGGCAGTTTTCTACTGAAATTCAGATTATTTATAACTTTTATCAC
>JAZNLG010000029.1:0-10469 GCA_045578965.1 Lachnospiraceae bacterium
GTAAAAGTAGAGAAACCTACCTTCGGTTCCGTGCGTCTGGCAGAACTTGTGGGAGAAGATCTTGCAAAGGAAGAATGCAGCGTGGAACTGGTGGGACTCTGTACCGATATTTGTGTGGTATCCAATGCCCTTCTTTTGAAAGCAAATTATCCGGAGATGCCCATTGCGTTGGATGCTTCCTGCGTTGCGGCAGTGACACCGGAGAGCAACGAAGCAGCTCTGACCACGATGAAAATGTGTCAGATTCAGGTTTTATAATTTGGGAATTGCCGGGTAAAAAGGCGAACAGAATAACAAAAACAGACGGTTTCAACCGTTGGAACGGAGTAGATATGCAGGCAAATTGTGATGAATGTGCACATCTTTATTATGATGAGGATTATGAAGAGTATTTGTGCGCGGCAGATATGGATGAGGACGATTACGCCCGTTTGATGAATAATCCCCGCAGTACCTGTCCTTTTTATCAGAATGGTGATGAGTACAGGGTTGTGCGTAAGCAGATGTAGTTATGCAATGTATAAGACGGACATCAGAAGTAAAATCTGACGTGACTAAAGTTCAACAGTATCGCATGGAATGATTCAAAATGTTATAATAGTACAAGAAGAAAGGAGTACCCATGGAAGAGAAAATTACCATATTAAAAGATTGGATTGAAAACAGCAACAACATTGTATTTTTTGGTGGTGCCGGAGTGTCTACCGAAAGCGGTATTCCTGATTTTCGCAGTGTGGACGGATTGTACAATCAGAAGTATGATTATCCGCCGGAGACGATTCTGAGTCATACCTTTTTCTGGCGTAAAACCGAGGAATTTTACCGCTTTTATCGTGATAAAATGATTATCGACAATGTAAAACCCAATGCGGCCCATTTAAAACTGGCCGAATGGGAAGAGCAGGGCAAGTTAAAAGCAGTGATTACCCAGAATATTGACGGATTGCACCAACTGGCCGGCAGCAAAGAGGTGATGGAACTGCACGGAAGCGTACACCGAAACTATTGTGACAAGTGTCATGCTTTTTATGGCATTGATGCCATTGCCGGTTGCGAGGGCGTTCCCAAGTGCCCGGCTTGCGGCGGCGTGATTAAGCCGGATGTGGTTCTGTATGAAGAGGGTCTGGATGATGTTACAATTTCCAAATCCATTCAGTATATTGCAAACGCGGATATTTTAATCATCGGCGGAACTTCCCTGGCAGTGTGGCCGGCAGCAGGGCTGATTGATTATTATCGTGGTGATAAACTGGTATTAATCAATAAGTCGCAAACACAGCGCGAAACCCGCGCAAACCTTGTGATTGAAGGTAAAATCGGCGAAGTGATGAGCCAACTGTAATTTATGCCACAAGGCAAAATACGGGCATGGTTCGTGTGACTGCGTAGTTTACAATGTCCGGTGAATGGGAGAAAGCAGAATGGAAATTCATGTAGACAATATCGTAAAATTAAAAAAGCAGCATCCCTGCGGAAGTTATGAATGGAAGGTATTGCGGGAAGGTGCAGACTTCCGATTGCAGTGTGAGGGTTGCGGACATCAGGTGATGATGGCAAGACGTGTTCTGGAGAAGAGCGTAAAAGAAGTCCGATAACATTCCGTCTGTCGGATGAACGTCGGAAATAGAATACGGAAACTTGCGGAAAATTATGGCATAAAAGTTAAAAAGTGCTTGAAAACCCTTGAAAAGTGTGCTATTATGATTTTCCGTGATGTAATAAAATTCCTTGCTCCCTGCATAAAGCAAGGGGCCAGAGACCAAAAGGAGGTAACAAGCATGAACAAGTATGAATTAGCTGTTGTTGTCAATGCTAAAATCGAAGAAGATGAAAGAGTAGCTGTTGTGGACAAGTGCAAGGCTCTCATCGAAAGATTCGGTGGTACAATTACTAACGTAGACGACTGGGGCAAGAAGTTATTAGCTTACGAAATCCAGAAGATGCGTGAAGGATACTACTATTTCATCGCTTTCGAAGCTGAATCTACTGCGCCCATCGAGATCGAAAATCGTGTTCGTATCATGGACAATGTAATCAGATATTTGTGCGTTAGACAGGACGAAGCATAGAAAGAAGGTTAATAAATGAATAAAGTTATTCTTATGGGTCGTTTGACCAGAGATCCCGATGTAAGATATTCACAGGGTGAGAACTCAATGGCAATTGCCAGATACTCACTTGCAGTTGATAGAAGATTTAACCGCGGAAACGACGATAACAATACTGATTTTATCAATATTGTTGCATTCGGTAAGGCTGGTGAATTTGCTGAGAAATATTTACACAAGGGAACGAAGGTTTTAGTAACCGGACGTATTCAGACCGGTAGCTATGTCAACAAAGATGGTCAGAAGGTTTATACAACAGATGTTGTAGCGGAAGACCAGGAGTTCGCTGAGAGCAAGAATGCTTCTTCAAGCGAAGGGGGTTCAGGTAATTACTCAAGAAATAGCGCACCTGCAGCAGCAGATGGCGATTTTATGAGTATTCCGGAAGGAATTGTTGAGGAATTACCTTTTAGTTAAGTGTTTATGGATTTCAGATAGGAGGCAATATTATGGCATTCGTTAAAGCAGATAAATCCGATTCTCCCATGAAGAGAAAAGGCGGAATGCGCAGAAGAAAGAAAGTTTGCGTTTTCTGTGGCAAGGATAATGTTATTAGTTACAAGGATACTGCTAAGTTAAAGAGATACGTATCCGAAAGAGGTAAGATTCTTCCCAGAAGAATCACCGGAAACTGTGCAAAGCATCAGAGAGCATTGACAGTTGCTATCAAGAGAGCACGTCACGTTGCACTTATGCCTTATTCAGTAGATTAATGAAAAGTAAAAGACCAATCATCTTACGATGGTTGGTCTTTTTGATTGTAAAAAATATGACGAGTGATTCGATACTATAGTTTTTTACTTTTTAAAATCAGCACAATAAATAACGGATACAATACAATGATGGGCAACAGGTAACGTAAATTGCTTACCGGTCCCAACATAAAGGTGCACCACAGAAAGAGAGAGGGAAGGAATACTACAATTTCCTGCTTCTCTTTTTTTATAGTTAAAATTGTAATTCCCAACAATACAAACCAAATCGGAAGGCTGATGGAAAATAAATTAGAAACCACCGGTAATGTTTTAAAACGCTCAAAGGAGGCAATTTTTTCATACTGTGCATACAATGCAGGCAATTTACTGTCCCGTACCACCACATAATCCGTTTGGGGCATATCGGGCACTGTTGTTTCAATGTAGGCTCTCTGCGAGAACATATCCACACTGTTGGCATCGGGATACCAGTAAGGAATGTGTAGATTTAAGAATGCCACAACATAGTCCTCGGGGTATTTGAGAAACAATTGCCACCATAATTGAATGAATGCCGATGGGCTTTCGTGAAAGGCCTCGGTAATGAACGTATTTTTAACCGGATCAGCAAAACGCGGGTTGTAGATTGCCGATAAGTTCTCGGTAGGAATATATTTGTTAATTTGTGCAATTTCCTCGGCAGACAGCGTGTTTTCATGGTAGACGGTTACGTAGGCAATCTGCTGCATGGGAACACTGAGCATTTCGCGGGAATTCCCTTTTTCGATACCGAGAGCCGAATACAGAGGACCGTTTACCAGCAAGTAACCCAGCAGGATACATCCAAACCACAGAAGAATCTGCTTCCATTGCTTCTTCATCAGGAAGAAAATACAGACAAAGGTGGGAACCAGGGCATATACCACATTATTTCGAAGCAGACAACAAAGAAGTCCAAAGAGAATAAGTCGTATATTGGCCGGTATATTCTTGGAATATTCTGCGGGTTTGTCCGCAAAGAAACCGAGTTCTACGCAAAAGAGTACGAAAGTAACTGCCAGCATTGCATCTTTTACGGGGATAAAAGAAAACAGTGCAATGACCGGATTCAAGGCGAAGAATGTGAAACTGCCAAGAATCAGCAGGTTGCTGCAGTTCTTTTTAATCATAAAATGCAATACATACGTAAAAGCAGTTGCAAAGAGGCACATCTGTATCAGGGAGTAAATCACCAAAGCATTCAGCCCAACGCCTTGTTCTGCGCTTAAACATAAGTCCCACAAAAAAGTGTGAAGAGGCGGGTGGAAACGCGAATATGCCATATCGCCCAGGGCTTCCATAGTCTGTAATTCAATATCGTAGGCAAAGATGCCGGGATAATAGGCAAGATAGCAGGGAAGCCAGCAAAGGAACATTAAGATGCCGTAAACAAAGGGAAAACGGTTGAGTTTACGGAGTTTCTCTCGGTTGCCGGCAGGTATGCTTTCAATTAATTTTATGAAAATGATTAAAGCCGACAGAATGACCATGGTAAAGCCGATCAAGGTCATTATAGTAGTCACGGTTGTTTTAAGGGAGGCGAATAAAGAAGAGAGCCTTCCGCCCCAGTAAATACAGTTACCAAACACCAAAGAAGCGGATAATAACGACGAAAAGACCGTACCACAGAGGGTTGTCCTTTTATCTGCCGCAGGAAGAGTTTTGAGGAATATAAAAAAAGTAAGTACAAGCAGAAGCACGTTAAAAATGCTTTGATTGCCCCAAATTTCATCATCAAAAAAATATTCAGTGATACCGAACACGAAGCAGTATGCACTAAATAAATAAAAAAGATATTTACTTAACGAAGCGGCAGAAATGCCCTTAATTATCTTCTTCATAATGATTCCTTTTTTGTGAATTAGTTTGTAATTATTATATCAAAAATAAAACCGTCTGCAATCAAAAGATATCTTTTTATGCGTAAAATGACGAATTCTGTAAGAATGCCCCTAAATATAGTGAAAAATTACAATAACAATCAAAATAATGTTATGGAAGTTCTTGTTTGAAAATGGTATAATCATAACGTATGGTTCGTTCGTACGACGAAGGTAACAATAGCAGTACAAATGATGATAAGAGGGTTGCTATGTCAAAGAATGTGAAACTTAAAGGAAGATTTCGTGCATATAAGGTTACGTTATATATTTTAGGTGCTATACTTGCAGCTATGACCATCGGTTTTTATTTCTTGGATTACAGGGCAGGTATTATTCTGAATGTATTTGTAATTTTCTATTTTGCCGGACTGCTTTTTGCCAATTTAAAGAGTAAGCAGTTCGTAATTAATGAATTAATTAGTTTTGCGACGGAGTACGGTCAGGTGCAGCGTCATATTTTGCGGGAATTGCAATTACCGCATGCACTTTTGGACCAGAACGGCAGGGTGATTTGGACCAATGCGGAATTCGAGAAACTTGTAGAAGAAGACAAAGGATATCGCAAGTCGATTACGAATCTGTTTCCTTCCATTACCATGGACAAGTTGCCGTTGGAGGAAGAAGAGACACAGTATGAGATTGCTTACGGAGAGCGCGACTTTCTTGCTAAAATGAAACGAATCAGCGTAGATGATATGATTCAGAATAATGAGATGATTGAAGCAGAAGGTATCGATAGTTTTATCATCGGTTTATATCTGTTTGATGAAACGGCGTTAAAAATTGCCTTGCGGGAAAATGATGATCAGAGCCTTGCGGTGGGTATGATTTATCTGGATAATTATGAAGAAGCCTTAGAAGGTGTGGAAGAGGTTCGTCGTTCCCTTTTGCTTGCATTGATTGACCGTAAGATTAACAAATATGTTGCATCTGTAGACGGTATTGTAAGGAAACTGGAGAAGGATAAATATTTGTTAATTCTTCGTAAAAAAGCAGTTTCACAGTTAAAAGAAGCAAAATTTGAAATTCTGGAAGATGTTAAAACCGTTAACATCGGTAATGAAATAGCGGTTACTTTGAGTATCGGTATCGGTCTGGGCGGTTTGACGTACAGTCAGAATACGGAATTTGCCCGTGCGGCCATTGATTTGGCCCTCGGACGAGGCGGGGACCAGGCTGTGGTTAAAGTCCCCGGTAGCATCCAGTATTTTGGCGGTAAGAGCCAGCAGATGGAGAAGAGTACCCGTGTAAAGGCTCGTGTAAAAGCACAGGCGTTAAAGGAAATTATCGAAGCAAAAGACCAGTTGTTTGTTATGGGACACCGACTTGCTGATGCGGATAGTTTTGGTGCGGCAGTGGGTATTTATACAATTGCCAAATCTATGCAGCGTAAGGCGCATATTGTTTTGAATGATGTGAATACATCGTTACGCCCTATGGTGGAAATTTTTACCCAGAGTGCAGACTATGACGATGATATGATTCTTACAAGCCAGGAAGCGTTGGAACGGGTCGGAAACAATGCGGTGTTGGTTGTGGTAGATATCAACAAGCCTTCCATTACCGAGTGTCCGGAACTTTTGAAGCATTGTAAGGCGATTGTGGTGTTGGATCACCACAGACAAGGTGAAGAAACCATTGACAATGCAACCTTATCTTATGTGGAGCCTTATGCATCATCTGCTTGTGAAATGGTTGCGGAGATTTTACAGTATGTGGATACCGGAGCCAAAATCAAGTCAATTGAGGCGGATTGCTTATATTCCGGTATTATGATTGATACGAATAATTTTATGACCAAGACAGGCGTGCGTACCTTTGAAGCGGCAGCATTCCTGCGTCGCAGCGGTGCGGATGTGACACGTGTGCGTAAACTGTTCCGTGAAGAAGCGTCAGAATATATGGCGAAGGCAAAGACTATTCGTGATACTATGATATATCGTAATGATTACGCAATTTCCGTTTGTGACGGTTCCGGTTGTGAGAGCCCTACTATTGTAGCGGCGCAGGCGGCAAACGAATTGCTGAATATCAATGGAGTAAAAGCAAGTTTTGTATTTACGGAATATCAGGGTAAGGTTTATTTGAGTGCCCGCTCCATTGACGAATTAAATGTTCAGATTGTAATGGAAAGACTTGGCGGTGGTGGTCATATGAATATTGCCGGTGCACAGTTTACTGAGGTTGGCGTGGATGAGGCAGTAAAACAACTTCAGGAAACACTGGATGAAATGATTGAAAACAAAGATATCTGATTTTAACTTTTATATAATATTTTTTATAAAACAAAAAGATTACAATAGAACTGCTTAGGAATATTTCTTGAGTGGAAACGGAGAGAAGAAATGAAAGTAATTTTATTACAGGATGTAAAAGCCTTAGGCAAAAAAGGTGATATGGTAGAAGTGAGCGACGGCTACGCAAGAAATTTTATCTTAAAGAAAAAAGTAGGCGTGGAAGCAAACGAAGCCAATAAGAATGATTTAAAACTGCAGAAAGCAAACCAGGAAAAGATTGCAAAGGAGCAGTATGAAGCGGCTGTGGCACTGGGGAAGGAACTGGAAGAAATCACAGTAACCGTTACGGTGAAAGCCGGTGAAGGCGGAAGAGTATTCGGAGCCGTAACCGCAAAAGAAATTTCTCAGGCACTTCAGGCACAGTTTGGCAAGGAAGTGGATAAAAAGAAAATTCAGTTGGCAGATTCCATTAAGAGTATCGGTAGTTTTGAGGTTCCCATAAAACTTCATACAAAAGTAACTGCGAAATTAAGTGTTAAGGTAGATGCTGCGAAGTAAAGGGGAACTACAATGGATGAAGCTGTAGTAAAAAGAGTATTACCACATTCTACGGAAGCGGAACAGTCGGTTATCGGCGCAATGCTGATGGATGCCGAGGCGATTACCACGGCATCGGAAATAATCAGCGGAGACGACTTTTATAACAAAAAGTACGGTTTGTTGTTTGATACGATTGTAGAGTTGCAGGGAAGTAGCGGCGGCTCCGTGGACTTGGTAGTATTACAGAATAAATTAAAAGAAAAGGATGCACCGCCTGAGGTCAGCAGTTTGGATTATGTCCGTGATATTATGGACATGGTTTACACCTCTGCCAAGGTAAAAGATCATGCGGAAATTGTACAGCAGAAAGCGGTTTTGCGTAAATTAATCCGTACTACGGAGCACATTGCGGATACCTGCTATGCAGGAAAAGATGATGTGGAAACAATTCTGGAAGAAACCGAAAAGAAAGTTTTTGAAATTGTCCAGAAGCGTAATACGGGAGATTTTGTACCAATTAAGCAGGTTGTTATGAATGCCCTGGAAATGATTGAAAAGGCTGCTAAGAATAAGGGAGCAATTACAGGTGTTCCTACCGGTTTTACAGACCTTGATTATTCTACGGCCGGATTTCAGCCTTCTGACCTGATTTTGATTGCGGCACGTCCTTCCATGGGTAAAACTGCCTTTGCATTGAATATTGCCCTTCATGCGGCTTTGAAGTGCCAGAAATCGGTTGCGGTATTCAGTTTGGAAATGTCAAAGGAACAGTTGGTAAATCGTTTGTTTGCCATGGAATCCAAGGTAAATTCGCAGAACTTACGAACCGGTAAAATGTCCGATAAAGAATGGGCACAATTGGTAGAAGGTGCGTTGGAAGTTGCCAATGCGAAATTGATCATTGATGATACCGGTAGTATCAGTATTTCGGAACTTCGTTCAAAATGCCGTAAGTTTAAACTGGAGCATGGCCTGGATATGATTATGATTGACTACTTGCAGTTGATGACAGGCAGCGGTAAAACCGATTCCAGACAGCAGGAAGTATCTGATATTTCCCGTTCCTTGAAGGCTTTGGCCAGAGAGTTAAATGTTCCTGTAATTGCCTTGTCTCAGTTGAGTCGTAAGGTAGAGGAACGTCCGGATCACAGACCGATGATGTCTGACTTGCGTGAATCCGGTGCGATTGAGCAGGATGCCGACGTAGTAATGTTTATTTATCGTGATGATTATTACAATAAGGATACGGACAAGCCGAACGTGGCAGAAATTATTATTGCAAAACAACGTAACGGCCCCATAGGTACAATAGAACTGGCATGGTTGCCGGATTATACACAATTCAAGAATCTTGCGAAATAAGCGCATTAATGTACGAAAGAAAAGAACAAATCAATTTGGTTTGTTCTTTTTTCGTTGCAAATGTATAAGAGGTACATAGGATAAATGACCGGAAGAATGATTTATTTTATGGATAGGAAAGGAGCAAACAATGATACAGACAATGTTTTTTATTTCGGAAGCAGCAAAAGAGGTAAAGGTGGAAAATCATGTTTTACGATATTGGGAGGAGGAATTATGCCTGCCGGTAAAACGTAATGAGCAGGGACATCGCTACTATACCAAAGAGGATATTGAGCGCTTTATTTATATTAAGGAGTTAAAAGAAGAGGGATTACAGTTAAAAGCAATCCGTAATCTGTTGGAAAAACAGGGCGTTATTAAAATAAAAAGCGGAGGGGAGCCGCAAGGGAAAGTGGTATCGGAGTCCACCCGAAAGAAAGGCAACCTTGAGAATGTGATATCTATGGACATCAAAGAAGTAAAAGATACGGAAGGAGAAATCTCTCCCCAGTTAATGCTTTTGAATTCCAACAAACTAAAACCGCAAAGAACCGTACATATGTCGGACGAAGAAAAGCAGGAAAAGGCATATCGCTTACAAATGCTTTTAAAAGCAATGATTGCGGAAGCAGTAAGTGAGAATAACCGTGAATTGGGAAACGATATCAAAGAAATCGTACAGAAGGAAATGGATTATCAGTTTCGTATGCAGGAGGAAAGAGAAGAGGAGCGGGAGAAAATGCGTGTAGAACGTGAAAATACACATTATACGCGTATAGATGAATTGCTTCGTGAAAAATTATCAAATAAAAGAAAAAAGCATTCACTTTGGTGAATGCTTCCTTCAATATGTTTTATTTAATTAACCTTCTGTGATAGCTTCTGCAGGACAAGCATCTGCACATCCGCCGCAATCGATGCAAGCATCAGCATCAATTACATACTTGTCAGCGCCTTCGCTGATAGCTTCTACGGGGCACTGTGCTGCGCAAGCGCCACAAGATACACAAGAATCACCAATTACATATGCCATTATCAAACCCTCCTTGAATAATACGAATATGCTTTTTTTAAGCTTATAACTATTTTAATACAAAAAATTATGAATATCAAGTGGTTAAAAATAACCTAACAGTGATATGTTAAAAAATATTTAAAATTTTATATATTCTGCTTGGTTTCGCTGATTGCTCTTAATACAATTTGTTTTTTCTCAAGAACAAGGGCTTTATCTGCTGCAGGAACGCCTTCCAAAGGATATGGAATACCTAATTTCTCATACTTGGGAATCCCCATTGTATGATAAGGAAGGATATCCAGTGCATGAAGTGTGGTTAATTCGCCTAAAAAAGCACCTAAGCGGTACAAGTCTTCGTTTGAATCCGTAACAGTAGGAACCAAAACATGGCGTATCCACATTTCTTTTCCTTTTTCTGACAAATATCTTGCAAAAGCGAGAATATTTTCGTTGGAATGACCGGTAAGTTTTTGATGTTTTTCGCTATCGATATGTTTTAAATCCAACATTATCAAATCGGTAACTTTTAAAAGTGCATCTAATTTTTTGAGCCATTCCGGATTATTCGGGTTATGGCAGACACCGGATGTATCAAGACAGGTGTG
>JAZNLG010000030.1:0-13273 GCA_045578965.1 Lachnospiraceae bacterium
CGTGTCAATACGGCCTAAAGGGAAGAAAACAAGTGAAAGGGCTGAACACCGGAGCGGAAGATTCAGCCTAAGCAGTGGAATTCATGAAATAAGGGCTGAACTCCCGGGCGTGTCAATTCGGCCCAAAGACAAGAAAACAAGTGACAGAACTGAACACCAGCGCGGAAGATTCGGCCTAAGCAATGGAATTCATGAAATCAGGCTGAATGCCAGCACATGAAGTTCAGCCTGTTCTTTTGAATTCATGAAGGTGGGCTGAATTTACGAAAACAAGCATAATTTTCAAAGCCGACTCTTCGTGTGACATATTGTTCCTCTCGACACAGCTTTCATATAACCACAAAAAGAGGGTGTCCCAAAACTATGACGAATTAAAGTCGCAGGGAGGGACACCCTCTTTGGTTATTCATTTTCTTTTTTCTCTTATTTTTTCTTTTATTTCTTTTATTTCTTACTTTTTCTTTTTTTCTTTTTTCTTTTATTTCGCAGATTTAAGTTCGCGATTTCTCGTTTCTACCACTGCAATGATACTGCTTGCCGTTGCACAAATAATATCAGGATTATTGGTTGCAATCGAGCCCTCAAGAACATCAAGCATTTTCATTGCTTCCTCTTCGTATCCCTTCACTTCCGGTGCGGAATGGGAAGGACTGGAATGAAGCAAATCATACAATTTCTCAAGACTCTTATTAATCTTCTTATCCTCCGATTTGCCCATCATGCCTTTTACCCTTGAAGAGGCAGTCTTTATAAATGCGATTTCCATTTCACGCTTCGCCATACTGTCACCGGTATGTTCGTTGGCAATCATGTTAACCAGAAGCATAACCACGTAAATACCTGCCAGAATAACCTGAACCACAAAAGGAATCTTAAGAGAATCCATCTTGATTACGATGAAAACCAGACCCACAACAAATTCCAGGAAAAAGTACACTGCGGATACCGCATAAAGCGAAAGTCCCAGAACTGTCTTTCTTGTATTCTTTCTGATCAGAAAAGGTGTTACCATTGCACAAAGGTAAGCAAAATGGATAAAGAGGTACGGACACCATACGGATAACGGATGCTTAATACCGCCTAACACAAAAAATACTATATTAAAAACAAGAATAAAAACTGACTCGAGCGCAGCATATAAAATTAGTTTTTTAATCACTTCCGACACCTCACATTCTGCTTAATACATCGGCCTTTTTGGCATCATAATCTGCCTGTTCAATCAAGCCGGCATCCAATAATTTCTTAAGTTTCCCCAATGTTTCCATGGGATCTTCTGCAGGTGCTGCTGCGGGCTGTGCTGCAGGCTGTGCAGAAGGCATTACTCCCTGCGCCGGATTGAATACCTGCTGTGTTGCTGCACCAAAAGCGCCGGCTGCACCAAATCCCATTCCGAGTCCTGCTCCTGCGGCAGCCATTCCACCGGGATTATTCGCCATATCTTTCATGATGCCAACATTCTGAACCCGTGCCCAGTCATCGCCAAGAATATCCAATCCGGCCTTATCACCATGGTATCCTCTTGTTCTGGCAATCAACTCAACCTGAGATTTATCAATTGCATCGTAATTCTTAGTATCAATATCCAGGCCTGCCAAAGTGAAATTCACACATTTGAGACCATAGTCTGAGAGGATTTCATCGATATACGGCGCAATCCGTCCGGATAACTCCTCCATATACGCGTCAATACCAATCAATTCCTGCTCCATCGCATTCAGGAATTGGGATACCGCACCCTTAATTTTGCCCTGGAACTCAGTGGCAAAATACTTGTCCAGTCCGTTCTGCATTTCGTAAGAAACATTATTTCCAATTAATTTCTCCAGGAACAAAGCCGGATTCTCGATTCTTACCTTATAAGCACCTCTTGCTCTCGCTTCGGTTCTCACACCCCACACCTTGTCTCTAACCTGGATGGGACTTTCTGTTCCCCAGCGAATCTCTTTGCTGTCTGCCTTGCGGACAAAGTATACAACACAGTTAAATGTACTGATTCCACCGGAAAAAGCATTTCGCAAGCGGCTGATAAAAGGATAATTATCGGTAGAAAGCTTGTATGTACCATTCTCAAATACCTGTTCAACCGTTCCTCCGTTTACAAAAATAGCTTCTTCTCCGGGCATTACAATCAAAGTGGAATTGGTGTTAAAATCTTCCTCCGGCTGACGCCAGATAAGCAGTTCACCGGACCCGCTGTTCTTAATCACGTCGGTCCAATGCTTCTGTCCTCCCACAAATGCTTCTTCATTTGGATTTTTTTTAAATAATGACATTACCGTTCCCTCCCGCGTTTTCTTCCTTAGTCTTACTTTTTTATCCCGCGTTTTCTTCCTTAATTTTACTTTTTTATCCATTTTTAGTCAAGAAAATAGGGAAAAAAACGACTATAATTTCGCCGGAAGGAGAGCTGCTTCTTACCCCGGAGGGGCAATTGGGTATCAGCTCATAAAAATCCGCTTTAATACCCACCAAATCACTTGAAAAGGCCTAATATTAGCGCCTGGTGGGTATACAGGCACAACTCTTGAACCGGTACCCTTCGAGATGTCTTCTTACGGGTAAAAATTTGCGCTTTCATGTTACTATACCCAATTTCCTTTTGTTACCATCCTGCAATTAAGCTATATCTCAATCTCCATTTCCATTCCGGCACCTTCCCATTCACACGGGCGTCTGTAAAAGCCTAATTTTTCATAGAACCCCTCTTTACCCTTAGCAGACATAAGGCATAAAGATACCGAAGTTCCCGAAACACTTGATTCTTTAACATATTGAATCAGTCTTTTGACCATATGGCTTCCTATCCCTTTTCCCTGATATTCCGGCAAAACCCAGACATCGTTGATATACCAATATATTGCAGCATCACCAAGCAACCGGGCAATCCCCACTATCTGTCCGTCTTTCAGTGCCGTTATGGAAAATAATTGATGCACCATTGAACGTTCCGCCTGCTCTTTGGTTGTCAGCGGTTCTCCCATTTGTTGCTCCATCATCAAATATTGTTCTGCTGTTAATGTATTTTCTCTATACTCAATTTTCATTTCTTTCTCCGTAAGTATCTGCTACTTTTCCAACTCTGTTTTTCATATTTCTTCAGCATTTTTGCAAATACACAAACTGCAATTCCTCGGATACTGATTCCGTTTTAAAAATTTCATATCCCAATCTTTCGTATAATCTTATATTACTAATACTCTTCGTGCTGGTAAACAACTCATATCTTTGATTTGGATATTCGTTTTCAATCTCTGACAGAAGTTTGGTTCCGATTCCCTTCTTCTGCATTTCGGGATGTACCATCAATTTACCAATATAAACTGTTTCGCCATCTTGATAAGCTCTGACTGAACCGATAATAACTCCATTCTCATCCATTTCTTTGAGAATAGTTCCTTTTTCAAATTCGGCATATACCTCTTCCAGCGTTTGTTTCAAAGGCGGAATATCCATATCACCAAAAAGTTTCGCCTCACTTTGATACGCCAAATATTGCAATTCAAGTATTTCTTTTAAATCTTCTTTTTGTGCTTTCTCTATCAAAACGCTTTCCTCCTGTCTGTCGGCACGGCGAACGCCGCGCCAACGAATAAGCGCAAGCATGTGAGTCTGTCGGCAGGGCAAAAAACTCGCATTCCTGATATTCCGGATTTCATTATTTTTTTCTTACCGGAATCCACAGTTCACAGAACAGACCGCTTCTTCCTTTTTCAAAATATATTTCATAATCTGTTTCTGATTCTGCTTCATATCCCATTTGCGTCAGGAATTCTTTATAGAATTTGGCCCAGGTGTCACCGATGCAATCACCATCCTCACCGATGCAGTCAAATACAACATAAGTTCCCGGTTTCACATCCCAGATGCTATAACCTGCTTTTTGCATTTCCGAGAAATCAAACTCCGATGTATCTTCATCAATCAGGACACCAATTCCATATTCAAATGAATCCGCACCTTCCTTCGTGGGAGAACATAATCCATACAAGTCTCTCTTACCTTCGGGTCGCAGACTGCAAATCGGACCTATAAGATTTTTGTCATTACACTCGCCCCAAAAATCAGGAATATCGTGATTTTCCTCGTCATTAATGATCTCATTTTGAAAACTTCTTACCACTGCAATAAATTTCTGTTCTTTTGTCTGTACGATTCTGTAATCCATACTTTTACCACCTTCCACGGTTATTCTAATAACAAGTGGATTAAAAAGTATGAGCTTCGCAGATTCTTCTCTTGCAAATTTGGGCGCAATTCCGTGAAACCTTGTAAACGCCTTTGTAAAACTCTCCGGTGTTTCATAACCATATCTCAGCGCAATGTCTGATATTTTTGCATCGGTTTCTACAATCTCTCTCCCTGCTAAAGACAGCCTGCGTTTTCGAATATAGGTGTTGGCAGTCATCCCCGTAAGAAAGCTAAACGCCCTATGAAACTCATAGCTCGAAGTGTGCACATGCTTCGCTACATCTTCATAGTTAATCTCCTCCATGAGATGTTCTTCCATATAGGTAATTGCCTGTTGCATTGCTGCAATCCACTCCATGCTTTATTCCTCCTGTTGAAACCTATTGTAGAGGCAATCTGAGATGATTCCATTTCCCGGCTTGCAAAGATTTGTCAGGTTGTAGATTTCATATCTTCTTATAAATCCTTTTCCATAAATCCGCATGTAAACGGAAACCGTTCGGATTTACGTGCCCACAGATGAATAAAGCCAAATGATTCATACCATTTTCTCAAAACCTGATTCTCTTCCACAATGCCGATACGAATTTTATTACAATTTAATTCCCTTACGCGCTCAAACGCATGCTGCAGAAGCTCCTCACCGATTCCACGATGTCTGTACGCAGGGCTTACACAGAGATTATTCAGTTCACACGCATTCTCATCCTGTAGCTCCAGGAAATAAAAGCCGACAATTCTATCCTCTTCGCAGTAAATATACATCGGTCTGCGTTCTACCAGCAACCGCTCTTTCAGCTTCTCTTCCGTTGTCGCAAATGCCGTAAATCCGGGCGCATTTTGGACGGTAAAACCAAACTCTTCGGCAACCGTACCGAAACTTTCCCTAATTAATTTTACACACTCCGCAATGTCTTTCTCTTCCAGTTCTCGAATCATTTGTCCCCCTGTCTCTAAAAGAGCCGACACCGGAAAAGAATATTATATCTTTCCGGTGTTGCTCTTCAGCTTTACTTATTCCTTATTTAACCGTAACTTTTAACTTCAGTGTGGCATTCGGTTTATTACGTCCGCTGTCATTTCCTTCCAGGAAAACATTCACTTTCACCGTACCACTCTTTACTCCTGAATTAATCTGAACACCCGATGTGAAAGCATCGGTATCCTTCCACTGAATTGCATATGTATTGCCGTCAACACTCGGTATTTCCACGATTTCCAAGGCATCGGCTAACGCACCCGGCTGCAACTGTAATTTCTCAATATCCGTCACATTCAATTTATCCTTATCGTTGCTTTGCAGTGTAAAGCATTGTCTTGCGTAAGAATCCCGTTTCGACAACAGTGCCTGTTTGATATTCATGCCAAACTTTGTTTTACCCTGAACCACTTTGAATGTCATGGGGACAAATTCAATGATAGCGGATTGTGTGTCTGCACTATCCCTTGTGATTTCTGCCGGGATTTCAAGCCATACTTTACAAGTGTATTTGTAGGTCGGATTTATCTGATTGTTATCCCAGCCTATGTCATCGGTATTTACACCCAGTGCCAATGCGTATGGATTATCCTCCAATGACACATTCTTAAACCAGCCGGTTGCATTGTCATCAGTATCACCATACGCTACAAGTCCATTCGGAGCAATTGCACCCTCTGTTACGGGAGTTTTACCATTCATAGCGTATACTTGCCATTTCAGCACAGGTCTTTGTTCTCCGTTGTAATTATCTTTACTCCAACCGGTGAAACTCAAATCAAATTCAGCAAAGGATGTGGCCGCTCTGGTCAGGTCTATATTTCCTTTAACCTTTCCTTTTACAGTAATATTACCTACTGATTTAACGGTAAATGTTACCTTTTTCGTCATCAGACGGTTACCATTTGAGCCAATTTCATTCAGATTTGCCCAATACGTAACTTTGTATTTTTCGCCGGCTACAGCTTTATCCGTCAGACTCACCTTAATTCTGTCGGCATACTTATATATATTTACGGCATTTGACGCATCAACTCCTTTGCTGTCCTTAACCTCATGCTGATAGCTGTTTACATCTAAAATATCATTTCCCGATACCGGAACAATTGCCGTATTATAATCAACCATTTTACCTGCTGATGTATCAAAATAGCTGTCTTTCATTCCGGCATACAGCGTAACGGAAGAGACCCCAAGTTTTATGGAAGGAACCTTCTCCGTTACAATCACTTTAATTGTGCCGATAACGGATTCCCCATTCGGCAGATTCTCCTTTACCTGTAACGTATAGTTACCCGTAGCACAATTAGTGCCTTTTTGAATGTCGATATACTTCTTACCGCCGCTTGTTCCTATATAAAATCTTAACGCATCTTTGGTTGCGCCGTCTCCCATTACACTTCCGTCAGGATTTATTACCGTGACATCAGATACCTTAAATTTCAAATCATAATTTTTATCATTTGATGTAATCCATACGGTCTGTTTTCCTTCATGCAGAACCAAAGCTTTGTTAATAGTCACTTTGGCTTTAGAAAGCTTCATCTTCGGTACGACAGACTTCGTCACAACGGTAATGATTACCGGTTTCTCTATTCCGCTTGCGCTAACAGTAACTTTATAGGTTTGATTATTCACCGTATTTTTGTTCGGATAAATCATTACCTTTCCATCATATTCGGCCAGGCCCAGTTGTGTACCTAAATCCGTTTGGCCGGTGGAATCTGTAACTTTATATTCCAGATTGTTATAATTTAAATCATAGCCATCCGTATTCGTACTGAAAGTAACCACTTTTTCATCTCTGGTACGATAATCAGAACCATACGCCTGATTTAGCGTTACTTTCGTTGTACTTGCTTTTAGAACAGGCTTAGACACTACTTTTACATTAACCGGAAGCTTCATTTCCTGCCTACTGTCATCGCCTACGGTAAGAATCAAAAGTGCTTTTCCTGCTACCGGTGTTTTGACTGCATCTAAGCAGAACGTACCCTCCTCGGCATCGAAACTGCTTACGGAAAGACTACCCGTTGCCGCATACTTCTTCCGCTCTTTGTCACTCATAAGTGCAAAGTCTGCTTCATCTGACATACGGATTGCGGTAATATTCAAATCCTTATAGGTTATTTTTTTATCTCCTGACAATATAGAGATTTGACATTCATCAATAAAATTACTGTCAGAATTCAGCGTAACCGTTTTCTTGGAAAGTTTTATTTTGGGTACGGAATAAGCAGCTGATACCGATACACTAATCTGTGCCGGTGCACGCCAGCCCTCGGGCCATACTTTTAAATACACTTTTCCGCTTGCCTTATTATTCATTTCTGCCAGCATTTCGCTGTTAATTGCAGCGTTCATGCCGTCAGCACTAAGTGTCAGCCAGTCAGGACAAGCTTTGGTTTTTGCCGTTGTTCTGACCAAATCCACCTTCGCCTCACTTATACTTGCACCTTTCATCGTATAAACCATATCAAGCGTCTGGTTCTGATAAAATGTATTAAATTTGACCGCCTTTGCCTTTATCGCGGGAGCAGTTGCTGTCGCCGAAATGGTTAAGGTCTCCGGACTGATACAATGATAAACAGTTGAACCGTAACCATCCTCTTTATAGTTTACCTGAATTGCAGCTTTATAAGTTCCTTTCATGCTTTTTGCCCAGTCCGACCAATTCATGGCATCACTGTCTGCCGGTACCCTGGGCTCGACTTGAAGAGTTCTGTCATTCTTAATTGTAATCACAAATTTCTCATTCATTGCTGCTGCCTCTTCAGGGGCTTGCGGCGTTACAAATGTTGCACTTATAATTCTGTATCGGCTGTCCATCTGATATATGGGAACCGTAATGACAGAATCATCATAAACATTAAGTTTCCCTGAGGTAACACCAAGGCTAATCTTCTGTGCCTCTTCCTTTTCTGCCACATCTACACGCACTGTCGCATAAGCGCATTGAGAACCCTTCCCTTGAATATCGGTTGCAAATGTCAACCACGCAGTTCCTTCTTTCGCTCCGGCGGTAATAATCCCCTTCATTGCATCGTTCTTATCAGCAATATAGCCGCTCTCCGAATTTACTACAGCTTCATCTGTAGAATGCAGTAAATAAACATCGCAGTTGTCCAATCCTTGCAGTTTAAAACTGATATCTGCAGTTTCACCCGGTGCAATCACGATATGGTCATTACCGGGAATCAGGTAAATATCCTCTGCAACATCAGGATCTTCTTTTGCAGAAGCATTCTCCACCAGGAGAAGTCTGTTATTGGACAAAGTATTTTTATTATCAAATTTGATGGTAGGATCTTTGCCTTCGACAAGATAGTTATTCTTATCATACATTGCAAGAGCAATCCGGGTCTCTGCACCAAGAGTACCGCCATATTCAAATAAAAATGTCTTCTCTTCTTCGTCGCGGAAAGAACCACTTTCTATTACAACCGGTTTCCCGAACGTATCCAACTTAGTTCCGCTTTCATCGATTATCTCTGCACTTAGTTCAATATCAAAAAACGCAGGTGCAAGACCGGTATTTTTAATAGTGACAAGAAGTTTATTTCCGTTTCTTTTGGCCGATGTCACCGTATAATTATAGCCGAGCCGGTTATTCATCTCTTCGATAAGATCTTTTTGCTCTTTATAAAATTCATAACTATGCTTACTATCTAGATCAAATGCATAGATGGATAAATGAGAAATCTCAATTGTTTCACGGAACCGTTCCGGCGTCCATCTTAAATAATGCTTATCATAATCAGTTACAATGCCTTGTGCATAAACATCCGGCTCCAACATCATTTTATACGGCAGGAAATTCTCGCCGATTACGGGTAAATTTGCATAGTAATTAGGTCTCAAATTCCATTCATAGTTATGCGTAGCAATCAGTCCGTTTACACGCTTGGGCACTCCGAGTGAAAGTGCATAGTCATACACATCCCCATATGCGCCTGAAGTCAGACAAAGCATGGTTTTATCAAAAGCCTCACTGTAATATTTAATCATCTCCTTCTGGATTTCTTCAGAAGGCATCGGATTTCCGTCAAACGTGGAAGTATGCCATTCTCCCCAGTTACCAAAAACGCTGATATCAATAAATTCCACTCTCGGGTCTCCGTCATAATGCTCTGCAAGGGCATCTGCAAAATCTCTGCATGCCTGCAAATAAATCGGATCATCCCATTTCGGAATATCCAATTCAACGGAAGGGTCACTTACAAGAGTTGCCCGATCCATCTTTGCACCTTTTTCAAAAACCCAGTCCGGCACAAAAATGTGGTCTTTTCCGTAATTATCATGCGAGCCGGAAAGATGAGAATAGGGTAAAATTCGGATTCCGTATGTATATCCGTATTTTTCACAGGCTTCCAGCATGCTGTCTATTGATTCCCAGTTATATACGCCTTCTTCCGGATTTAATTCATCCCATTTCGGTTCTCCGCTACAAATTGTTGACATTTCCCATGCTGTATTATTCATGGAGCCACCAATTCCGTAAGCATTGGTAGATTCAAAATTCCAAGGACTATATACCGTCATGACATAGCCTTTATGCGGATTTACAACCGGACCACCCGCAACTTCTGTTTCATAGCATACCGTGTACGGATTATCAAAATCTTCATACGTATCTTGTACCGGCTCCTCCGGTTTGCTAACCGGGAAAAGCTGTTCACTTACCATCCCGGCAAGCTTGTCTGCACCAAGCGCATTTAAAAGATAGCTGTTTTCAACACAATAATATTTATCTGCAACTCTGACTGTCTGCTCCATACAGAACTCCAGCCAGGGGCGGAACAAGTCAATAACAGCAACCTTCTCCTCCACCGCGATTTCATCAATTGCGGCACTAAACCATTTCTCTGTAAGAACGGGATATCTTGACGCGTCATGTAATTCCCCGCTCTGCTTTACAAGATAAACCGTCATTCCCTTTGCTTTGGCCCGACGAATTATTTCCGTCATATTCTGCTTATACTCGGTTGGATCCAGAGAGTCCGGATGCTCCTTGTTCTGTTTCGCATAGTCATTTAGTCCTACCGCAAGAATCAGAATGTCGCCTTTTTTACCGTAAAACTCCGCCGTGGGCAGGAAAGAATCCTTCACTGCTTTGGCCGTAATGCCGCTTGCCGATATGTGTCGTATATCATATGTATTCATATCAACATACGCAGATAAATATTCTCCCCAACCGCGTCTTGAACCATCATCCTCCGGTATGTTGTATCGTTTGGAAACCGTTTCATCACCGGCAAGCCATATGGTCGGTTTCCAAACCATACCTTCCCCTGCCTTCTCAATTTCAATGGCGCTTATGGAAAATTTCTCCCCCACACCGGAACCTGCATATATATTTAATTGTCCGTCAGTTACAGGTATTGTAAAAGAATCAACCGCATTGTTTCCGGTCAGGAAGAAAAGCTGAGACAGCCCCTCTGCCCTGATGGTGGTTGACTGATCATCACCTGTTGTAACCGTTATTTTGTAAACACCTTTCGGCAAATCGACATTGAATACATGACCTGAAACATTGGATTTAAAGCGTACTGCATCCGCTAATGCCCCGCTTCCGCCTGCCAAAACATCCTCTACCGCATTGGTATTGGTAAATCCGTATCCGACTGATGCATCATATCCGGCTTGGGCAGATACACCTATATATCCTTCTGCCACGCCTTCTCCGCCCAAGTCAAATCGCAGAGTTTCAAAGGGAACCACCACTTCTTCCCATTCATCGGTTTCTTCTTCCTCATCAGAGTCTTCTTCCTCATCAGATTCTTCGTCATCTTCCCAAATAACATGGTCCGTCAACAGTAACCTGTTATTGGATAAGGTATTTGCATTATCAAATCTGACGGTAGGATTATCCCCTGTAGCAAGGTAATTATCACTATCATACATAGCAAGACAAATCCGGGCATTTTCATCAAGCACACCGTCATATTCAAAAAGGAATGTTTGTGAAGTACCATCTCTGAAAGAGCCTTTTGCGATTCTTACAGGTTGCCCGAAGTCTGCTACTTTATTGCCTTTTTCATCCGTGATTTCTGCACAGAGCTCAATATTGAAAAAGGCTGAAGCAAGACCGGTATTCTCGACTGTAACCAAAAGCTTATTCTCATTTCTTTTGGCAGATGTTACTGTAAAATTATAGCCCAGACGGTTTACCATCTCATCTATAACATCCTTCTGCTCACGATAGAATTTATAACTTCCGTAACCCTCCTGATCCAGGGCATAAATTGATAAATGTGCTATCTCAATTGTTTCACGGAAGCGCTCCGGAGTCCATTTCAGATATTCATCCGATAGTTTATCTTCCGCATCCAGCATATACTCATAGGTATTGTGATTATCCGCCATAGTCGGAAGATTCGCCTTATAAGCAGGCCTTAAATCCCACTCCTCATTGGGCGTCAGAATTAAACCGTTATTACGTTTCGTAATGCCAATTGAAAGTGCATAGTCATAAACTTCTCCTTTTGCATCTGACATAAGGCAACACGTGGTTTTGTCAAATACAGATGCAAAATGATTAAGCATATCCTTCTGTATGTCTAAAGAAGGCATTTCAATACCCTCAAACTCGGAAACATGCCACTCGCCCATGTTACCAAATGCACGGATTTCAACATATTCAACACGCGGATCACCATTGTACTTTTCAGCCAACGCTGTCGTAAAATCCTTATACGCCTGAATATATACCTCATTTGACCAGTCCGGCACTTTTATCTGAACATTAGGATCTCCGTATTTATATGTAACCGTCTTTTGGGTTGCACCCTCATCATATACCCACTGCGGAACAAAATCATGTTCTACTCCGTAATTATCATCTGAACCTGTAGATGTCGTATAGGGAATGATTCGTATTCCGTATGTCATTCCGGCTTGTTCACAGGCCTTAAGAGCATCATCAATTTCTTCCCAATTGTATACACCCTTTTGCGGATTAATATCTTCCCAGAACATAACACCGCTGCAAATCGTTACAACGTCCCATGCATGATTATCTTTTTCACCACCGATGCCATAAGGATGTTTCCCTCTATACAGCATATCAGGATTTGTTACTGTCATAACAAATCCCTTATGAGGATTGGCAACAGGCTCACCGGAAGCTTCTGTTTCATAATATATGGTAGCCGGAGTATCAAAATCTTTATAAGGATCTTCTGTACTTCCTCCCTGTCCTTTCGCCGGAAAAAGCTGTTCATTCACCATTTGTGCAAGTTTGTCTGCTCCAAGTGCATTCGGATGAAGATTTTCACCCGGAGCATAATAGTTTCTTGCTTCTATTGATGTTTGCTCGAGGCAAAATTCAAGCCATGGGTGAAATAAATCGATAACACCTGTATTCTCTGACGCTGCAATTGCATCTATCTCATCATTAAACCATTTTTCTGTAGGAATCGGATATTTCTTACAGTCATTCAATTCACCCTGCTGCTTTACGAGATAAACCGTCATCCCTTTTGCTTTGGCCCTCTGAACCATCTCAGTCATATTTGCAATATAACCGGAGGGATCAATCGCATCCGGATGAAGCTTATACTCATCCGTATAATCATTAATTCCTACTGCGAGCAATAAAATATCACCGCTTTTGCCGTAATACTCGGCAACCGGAAAGAAAGTCTCCAAGACATTCTTTGATCTGAGACCACTTGCTGACAGATTTCTGATATCATACTTATCTGTATCAACATAATTGCATAAATACTGTCCCCAACCACGTTTTGCGTCCGCCGCTACATTATAGTAGCTTGCAACCGTTGAGTCGCCGCTAACCCAGATAGTCGGTTTGGTCGTCGTTCCTGTTGATGTCTGCTCAATTTCAAGCGCACTGATTGAAAACTCTGTCCCCACACCTGAACCGGCATGAATGTTAAGCTGACCATCCGTTACCGGAATAGTAAAAGAATCAACCGCATTACTTCCTGTTAAAAAGAAAAGCTGTGGTCTTCCCTCTGCCGTAATTGTTGTTGATTCAACATCACCGGTTGTAACCGTAATCTTATAAACGCCGCTTGGCAAATCAACTTTAAATATATGATTCGCCACATCTGACTTAAAGCGCACTGCATCTGCCAGAGC
>JAZNLG010000031.1:0-2653 GCA_045578965.1 Lachnospiraceae bacterium
TTCAAATTTTCATCTTTAATCTCAAAACAAATCCTACTTTTTATTACAACTTATTTGTATTCCATATACAAACCATATGTAAAAATACCAAAATACAAGTGACCATATCGGATAAGCAATTGCGAATAGTTTCATAGCCACTGCTACTATTATCATTAGAATCGAAAAAATATTTACATATATCCATTTTGTTTTTCTATCAACAACTAAATTAACAAGAGTAGATATTATGAATGACACATCCATTGTTAAAATAAATACTCCTACAATATCAAACCATTTCAGTGCCATACCTTCATAAAACACTCCAGCTATTGCAAGAGTCGTAGCAATAAAAACAAAATACTTTAAGATTTTTGATACCTTACACATATTTTAACCTCCTACAACTTCAAATTTTGCTTTCTATTTCGCCATGCACCATTCGGAATCCGCCCTTCTGGTTTCTTCCTCATAGAATTCTATACTGTAATTTCTATTTGATTCTGTTCAATACCTATTATGCAACTTTCATAATATCCATCGCCTGTCGTTCTTGGTCCACTTATGACGTCATATCCATCGTTTTTTATTTTTTCTGTAAGTTCGTCAACAGCTTCCTTACTTCCAAGACTAAAAGCAATATGAATATAACCGGTACGTGCAATTCCCTTTACAGTATCTTCCATTTCCGGTTTCTTCATGATCTCCAAGCGGGCACCGTCATCAAAACTCAAAAAATAAGAGTAAAAATCTGTAGTCTCATTATGATACCCAATATTAGATCTTGCATTAAAATACTTAACAAAAAAATTTCTCGTTGCTTCTAAATCATTCACATACATTGCAATATGTTCTATGTGCATCATTCACCTCTATATCAATGATTCCACTACTCTCCAAGCACACTTTTATAATCCTCAAAGAATCTCGGATAAGACTTATTTACTGCCTCCGCTCCATGAATGGTCACAGGTGCCGTCGCTCTTACTGACGCTACCGCAGCCGACATTGCAATACGATGATCTCCCGCGCTGTCTACTTCACCACCGGTATATTCTTTCACTCCGTCGATGTATAAGTTCACCTTACCATCCTCTTCTACGGCCCTTAAATCCGCGCCAAGCGCCTGTAACAAAGCCTTAGTGGTTTCAATACGGTCACTTTCCTTAATGCGAAGTCGCCCTGCATTTTCGAACACAGTAGTACCTTCTGCCAAGGCCGCCACTACACACATTACCGGAACCAAATCGGGAATCTCGGATACTTCTGCACGGATTGCTTTTAATTCTTTCTGTTTTACGGTGACCAAAGTCTCTTTCATTGTAACCTCAGCACCGAATTTCTTCAATACATTTAGGATTTCCTTATCGCCCTGTGGGGAAGATGCATCAATCTCCGTTACGGTCATCTCTCCCGCAATAGCCCCCATACACAAGAAAAACGCCGCATTGGACCAGTCTCCCTGGGCCTGCATTTTATTCGGCGCAACATACCTTTGATTTCCGGGAATGTGATAGCCGTTTTCAGTAGACTCCACCCGAATACCAAACATATTTAACACATCCAAAGTAATATCGATATATGCTTTGGATTCCAATTCTGTAGTTAACATAATGTCGCTATCACCTTTTAACACAGGCAATGCATACATCAACCCCGTAATATACTGGGATGAAATATTTCCGGGCAATTCATATGTTCCCGGCCTCAACTCTCCGCTCACTTCCAAAGGGATAAAATCGCTTGAAATCACAGCTCCGTTTGCGCGCATACACTCGCACACCGGACCAAGGGGACGCTGTGGCAACTTGCCATGTCCCTCCATAGTAAACTGTTTACATAAAACAGATGCAACAGGTAAAAGGAATCTCGCCGTCGAACCGCTTTCATTGGGATTCAAGTGTGCTTTTTCACATTTTTCGCCTGATAAAATTCCCGCAATAGGGTTTACATAAATAATCTTATCTTCTACTTTAATATCCGCTCCCATTGCATTCAAACAATCAATGGTGGCCTTCATATCATCCGATAAAATATTAGTCTTAACAGCAGACGCTTTATCGGACAACGCTGCCGCAATCAGCAGTCTGTGCACATAAGACTTCGACGATATGGCCTCGATTTCACTTATGCACTTTTTCGCCGGTGATAATGTAATATCCATGTTAATCCCCTTCTACCGCTATCTTTTAACAAACTTAATCCAAACATTAACATTCTGTTTAAATACAACATTTTGTCGTTACCTTGATTGTTTTCATTCGTTTATTTGAACATTAATTCAAATGATTATGCGTGGATATTTTCATTCCATAAAGGACCGTTTTGTGAGTGTCGGCACTTAACGAGTGCAAATGTAATGTAGCACGAGTTTAGTGTCCGTTACATTCACAACCGAGCGAAAGCGCGTCCTGTTGGAATGTAAAATACTCCACGCAATTTATGATACCCAACAACCCAAATAAACGAATGAAAACCTCACAACTTAAACACCACTATGTGTAATGTATGCAATCCACTCATCCATAGTCATATCCTGAATAATGGAATTGCCGATAGTCTCCGGCAAAAGCACACTAATCTTCTTGCCGGCACGCTTTTTATCAGAAATCGCCTGCTCTGCCAAATCCAAAAGGGTATACTCGCAAGAAATAGGCAAATTGTAATTCTT
>JAZNLG010000032.1:0-2789 GCA_045578965.1 Lachnospiraceae bacterium
CCGATAAAATCTGTGAGATAATCTCCTCTACGCTCCCCAAATCTTCCACTGCTTCCGCTTCGCTCATACCGTCTTCTATGCGGTCATCCAACATCTCACCGTAAAAATCTATGGATTTTATAATATCTTCTTCCGGCAAACCGTTTAAGCGTTCGCGAAGTGTTGCCAAAAATTCATTCTTATTCATTCTTGTTCTCCTCCCTTGCCACAAAACTGTAAATGGACATAATCTCTTTCCACTCTTCCTTGAAATCTTCGATACGCTTTAACCCCGGCGCTTCAATGTGATAATACTTCCGAAGCCTTCCGTTATGCTCCGCCGAACGCACCGTAAGCATATCTGCCGCCTCCAGTCTTCGAAGTATGGGATACAAAGTCGATTCTGAAATATCTATGTATGGCTTAATATCTTTGATAATCTGATAGCCGTAAGAATCTTCATTTTTAATTGCCGCAAGGACGCAAACATCCAAAAGGCCTCTCTTAATTTGAATATCCATTTCTATACCCTCCTTTGCATAATACTATACGTCGCATAGTATTATGTGTCAAGGGGTATTTTATAAAAAAGAAAAAAAGTCCCTCTTTAAAAGAGAGACTTTATTTCATCACACAATCCAAAGGCAATTGCCTCCTCAGCATTCATGAAGTTGTCGAAAGAAGTTGCTTCATCGATTTCCTCCACTGTTTTACCTGTGTGTTTTGCAAGAATTCCATTGGTAATCGCCTTGGTTTCCAAAATAGATTCTGCCGTCTTTTTAATTGTAGTTGCCGAACCACCCATTCCTCCGGAAATCAAGGGTTCGTGAATCATTACCTTACTATGCGGTAAGATGTATCGTCTGCCTTTCTGGCCACCTGCCAGAATCACCGCTCCCATGGAAGATGCGGAACCGATACAGTAAATATTAATGGGGATTTTACCCTCACATGATTGGATGACATCGTAGATGACCAATCCGGCATTGACGGAACCACCGGGGCTGTTGATGTAGATATCTATGGGGTCGTTTTTTTGTGCCAGATATAAAAGTTCCGACACGAAGTTGTTTGCCATATCCGAAGTCACCTCTCCGGTCAAAAACAACTTTCGATTAGTAAAATGTTTGGATAAAAGTGAAACTTCCCGCACTCCCTGGTAAGTTTCCACCTCTACACAGGGATGCCAGTCCAGCATCTTAGGTTCACAAGTTGCTTTGTAAGACATATCGTACATATTCCATTCCTCCTTGTTGAATATACCCTTTTCTCTAGGGCCATTCTTTTAACACATAATCGTATCTCCTCTTTCTGTCTTGTGAGGTGCACGGAATGTGCACCTCCTTCGACACTATATGCTATTTTATGACCTAGACTGCTTCACGTAACTTATCGCAGTTTTGGTTCTCATTCATCATCTCCTGATAAATCGGGTCTTCCATAACCTGATAACGCCGAGATGTGACCGGCCAGGAGCCTCTGCGGAACACCACTACCTGTTCCAGCGGCATATTCATAACTTCCACCAAGGGTTTGTTTAACTTACGCGCCACATGCTCGCAGGTCTCTAAGTCCCTGCCGCCCATATATACGTAGGTATCGCAGTTATTTATGATGGTAGTTGCTGCCACAGGTCCGTACATTCCGGACAACTGGGATTCACTCTGTAAAAGAAGTGTTACGCTGATGCCTGCCGCTCGAAAGATACTAATGTATTCTTCGAAATCATTGATGGTGCTGCCGCAGGCAAAGTCATCACATATGATGTGTACCGGGACATCAAGACAATTATCTTCCTTGTCCTCCGCCGTTTCAAAAAGCGTCCGGAACATATCCGCATACATCAGATTGACGTAATTTTTTAAGGTTGTATTAACAGGAGAAGTAATGATGAAGACCGCGGTTTTTCGTTCACCGAGTTCTTTAAAAGATACTCTGCGGGACTTTCTTGCCATTGCAACGATATTTTCGGAGAAAATTTTATCCATTGCATTATTCACAATAGAAAGCATACAACTCGCCGTCTTCATAGACAGTCCTGCAATGGTTTTCCACAGTTCCGCCGCCTGACATCCGGGATGATAATATTCAATTTCGTCGAACTGACAATCAAGACTGCTCGAAAAGTATCCGTTGCTGTCCCTGACCACCATCCCCCGATATTTATCCACTACATCCGCAAAACTCGGTTTTCGTTTTGCATCTGCAGCCTGCAGCCTTACCAACGAGATAAATGCTGCCAAAATACTGGTGGCACTGTCATTCCAATAGGGATCCGGTACACTGTTACGTGTTGCCGTTCCTGCCATATCAATTAAATTTCTTGCCGTCTGGACCACATCCACATCACTATGGATATAATCCATAGGATCATATCCGATATTGGATTTTTCAGGATGCGTAAAATCCAGGTTAACTATTTTGTAGCCTCTCTTTTTTAATAAGGCTGCACATTGATCCCTGACGGCTCTTTTGGCTATGGGTACCACCAGGCTGCTGTTATATGTGTGCAATATTCTCGGAATACTGACGGAATAGGTCTTTCCGCATCCCGTCGGACCGATAATCAACTCATTTAAATTGATTCCGGTCTCCGCGAAATTCGCCGGAAAAATCTGTCCCTCTGCCAAACAAGATAAATCTTTCATTTTTTCTTTCATATTCTTTACCCCTTTCGCCGTTTTCCTATTCAATTGTGCCTCTGCCTCATCCAACTTCGATGTGGCATTTGTTTCATTCACTTTCATCTCCCCCTCTCTCTTTCGCTCACTGTTTTGTCGTACCTATATCATACCGCCCGTTCTTCTTTC
>JAZNLG010000033.1:0-2474 GCA_045578965.1 Lachnospiraceae bacterium
CGGATGATTTCGTTAATGTCAAAATCACTTTTGTCCAGAATCATGCCGTCGGTATTTAAGTTATTTAAAGTTAAAAGACTGTTGGTTAATTTAATCAAACGGTCTGATTCGTCGCGGACAATGGTTAAATATTTGTCATAAAGTTCCGGTGGAATAGTACCGTCCAACATGGCTTCCGAATAACCTTTGATGGAGGTTAAAGGTGAGCGGAAGTCGTGGGATACGTTGGCCACAAGCTTCTTTTGATCGTCCTCACCACGGGCAAGTTCACTTGCCATGTAGGAAAGGGAAGCGGCCAGGTAACCGATTTCGTCGCCACTGTCTACCTGGAACTGATAATGTAAGTTACCGGTTGCGTATTCCTCCGTTGCCTTGGTGATTTTACGCAAAGGTCTGTATACCAGGTTCGTGAAGAAGATTAAAATAATCAAGGACAGCAGGAACAGAATCACAAGCATAATATACGAAATGTTCAGTAGTTGGTTTGTGAATTCTTCTATGCTTTCCATTGTGGAATGAATGACTACGTAGCCCTGCACTTTGTAATTGATAATAATCGGTGCGGTAACACTTAATACTTCTTCTTCGAAACTGTTAAAATACTTGCCTACCGTATAGTAATTTCCGGCGATGGCAGCAGTATCAAAGCCTTCTACAACCACCGGGTTTTCGATATCTACCGGTACGGAAGAATCCAGGATGATTGCACCGGAGGGACTGATAATCCAGATGGTGGAAGAGAGGTATGCATCCAGCATATCAATTTCTCTTTTTACTATGTCCAATGAAGTTTTGCTGTTGTAAAGGTCTGTTGCATAAGTGTCGGCAATCAGAGTTGCTTCTGTATATAAGGTTTCAGCTTTATTTTGTGTCAGCATATTGCGGGTCATATTAGACACGAAAGTGGCAACGACAATAAAACCAAAAAAACCGAATATTAAATATGCAAGCAGGAATTTCAGATACAATGTTTTTTTCATAAAAATTTCCTGATTTATTTAAATGATAAAATACTTATAAAGCGATGTATGAATCCGGTTATTTCAGAACTTCAAATTTATAACCTACACCCCAAACCGTATCAATGTGCCATACAGGATGGTCACTTAATTTCTCACGAAGACGTTTGATATGTACGTCTACGGTTCTGGTATCGCCGGCATATTCATAGCCCCAAATCTGGTCTAAAAGTTGTTCGCGGGTGAATACCTGATTGGGCGAAGAGGCCAGGAAATATAAAAGTTCCAACTCCTTGGGAGGCATATCAATGGATGCGCCTTTGTAGATAACAGAGTAATTGGAAAGACTGATTTTCAAGTCGGGATACTCTACCTGCTTTTCGCCTGCAGGAGCGGCGGGGGCAGGAGCGGCAACCATTTTGTAACGACGTAAAACAGCTTTTGCGCGAGCTACAAGTTCCTTGGAATCAAAGGGCTTTTCCATATAATCGTCTGCGCCCAATTCGAGTCCCAGAACTTTGTCAAAAATCTCTCCTTTTGCAGACAGCATAATAATGGGTGTCTGATGTTTGGCGCGTACTTCGCGACATACCTGATAACCGTCGATGCCGGGAAGCATTAAATCCAAAAGAATTAAATTGGGTTCAAAAGCATCCACAGCCGTCAGTGCGGACTCGCCGTCATTGACAATCATGGTCTCAAAACACTCTTTGGTCAGGTAAAGAGAGATTAACTCTGCGATGTTGTTATCGTCATCTACAATTAAAATTTTCTGCTTAGATACCATAAATTCCTCCTTAATATAAAATGAATGAATCGGTCAGAGCCGTATTTGCAAAATCGTTTCTGAAGTGTTATTTGAACTCTACAATGGTTACGCCGGCATCGCCTTCGCCGAATTCTCCCAAACGGAAGGCTTTGACGTAACGAATACCTTTGAGATATTTGTGGACACCGGCACGTAATGCACCGGTTCCTTTGCCGTGGACGACACGGACGCTGGTTAAGTGAGACATATAAGCATCATCCAGATACTTATCTAAAGCGGCCAATGCTTCATCTACGGTTTTACCCAGAAGATTGATTTCCGGGGAAATGGTAGCTGACTTGGAGAAGGAACCGCTGTAGTTGGTGCGTTTGGTCTTTTCTTTGGCAGCAGGTTTTTCCTGAACGATTTTCAAATCGCGGATATTGGCTTTGACACGCATAATACCGCATTGGATAAAAAGTTCGCCCTTTGCATCGGGCTTGGTGCTGACCGTACCCTTCATCTGCATGGAAATGATTTCTACATTTTCGCCAATAAGTAATTGCTCCGGTTTCAGAATTTCGTGCTGCTCTTTCTGCTTGTTTTCTTTTAAGGAACTGTCCTTGGCAGAAATGCGGTCGCGAAGTTTCTGGCGGGTCTTCTCCATTTCGTGGATGGTAGTGCCTTTATGATAGGCGCGGATTGCTTCGTCGGCAGTGTCCTTGGCTTCCTGCAGGATTTCGCGGGCTTCTTCATTGGCCTCACGC
>JAZNLG010000034.1:0-19062 GCA_045578965.1 Lachnospiraceae bacterium
TCTATATGTCGTGTCATATACAGTGTCATATATCACAAACTCATAATTCCAATAACTTACAAAAATTACTTCCCGGTTAGAATCAAAAAACAACGTACTCACATATTCTGCCTGGTCCAAACCATATTGTCGGGCATACTCTTTTGCAGTCTCACCGTAGTAACAAACCGGCGGTTGGATTTCTTTTGTTTCTGATAACACCACGCCTTCTGCACAATTAGCTTCATATATTACAATTCTGTTACTTTGTTCCGGTAGAGTTACAATACCGTTTGCAATCAGACAATAATCCTTATTGTTGTCTGTTTTGCAATCAAACGAACTTGTCAGCACTAAATCATAATTCACTTGCTCGTTTAACATGATGATAGAGCCATCTTCACAGAAAAACTCAAAATTATTTGCATCTGCCATTTTAAATGCGGATACCGGACAGGAATCCAAAGGAATTTGTAACCTCGTTTCGCCGGTTTCCATATCCACCATTCCTGCAGTCTGTTTGGTAAGAATCAACAATTCTTTTTTCTCTTCACAACCGGGCAAAATCATCATTTCACCGGTATAACCCTGTTGGCGGTTCTCCCATAAAATCTGTCCCGTATTGATATCGATTCCATACACAAGGCATTCATTTTCAACCAAAACAGTACTGTAACGATTGGCAAATACATATGCTACATCTCCATCCACCGCAATCTCTTCCAATGTTACGTTTTCAAGAATCAGTGTTGATAACTCCTGCATTGTGTTACAATCTACAAAATAAATACAATAATCATCATTAGACTGATAAAAGTGTGAATATGCCAGTATTCCTTCTTCATTGATAAAACTGTAATCAATACCATCCGTAAAATCCGGTGTCTTTCCGATATACTCTAACGTTTCACCATTATATACATTGTACTCTGCCGACAAATCGCGGATTGCTAAATACTTACCCGTTTCATCCGCAATCAATCCCAAAGCGGCATAGTCTCCTGCCAATTCCCGTTCCACTGCCCGTTCTTCTGTATGATAAACGGTAACACTATCGGAAGCATTCAAATATGCAAACCGATGATTGTCTAAAAATGCATATCCTGAATCCGCCGATATAAAATGTTCCCCGGCGCTCAACACCATAATTGCCTCCCGGGCTTTGGCATCATATAGCGTTACCGTTCCGCTGTCATCCAAAATCATCAACGTCTTTTTATCCCCGGCAACGTCAATGTGCGTAATAACTCCCATGGTCTCATACTGATACTGCGCCTTGAATATCTCACCGGTATCGTATACGCCCAAACTTTTTGCCAAAGCATACTGCGCCTCTTCCGTATATGGCATCGATAAACTGTCATATTGGGTACTTGCCCAAATTGCATACTGAATTGCAGTTTCCTTATCGCCTTCCCCCAAGTATTCCAACGCTTTTTCAGCCAGATTTCTTGCCTGCTCGGCTTTCATACTCTCATTTTGCAGATACACATGATCGGACAACCCTTGAATCATCTGATTTTTATAATTCATTTGTAACGCAATGACGACGGAAACCACTGCAACCAGAAGACACACAAATGCACCAAGTGTCATATAGCGCATCTTACGCTTGTGTTCCTGTTCTTTGTGTCTCTGACGCAAATCATCATAATTCATATGAAACATAGCCGCAAGGATACGAAGCAACTCCGCCTTCATGTTCTTAAGAATTTCTTTTTTATTCTTTCCGCGGACATCTGCAGCCAAAGGTTCCACCGGAATCTTAATCTCATCGGTACTTCCATCCGGTTTGGTTACTGTTTCGGTTTTAAATAAAAGTTCCTCCGGGAAAGATTCCTCCGGCTCCCCTTCAATCAACACCGCCAGTACTCTCTCCCTACCGTGTGATGCAATAAATGTTTCAATCTCTTTTTTACACCATACAGACTCTCTGAGTCTTGGAGAGCAAATTACAATCAACCAGTCACTGTTATGCAAAGCATTCATAATCGGATCATTTAAATTGCTTGTCAGCGGAAGTTCCTCTTTGTCACGAAATACTCTCTCAATACGATTTTTCATTCCCAGACGCTTCTTTGCCACATCCGCCGGCATCCGATACGACTCTAACATCTTATGAAGGTTTTCCGCTACAAACTTATCCAAATCACAATGCCTGTAACTGATAAACGCATCATAATGATATGTATTATTTTCCATCAAAATTCCCCTTACTCATTACTTACCGTACTGTTGTGCAATCTCCAGCAACTCTTCCACACTGTACAGAGGTGCCTCATAATTGTTACTGTTCCAACTTAAATATACCTTTTGTTGTTCTAAATCAACATCAACCCCATGCTCAATCCACATTACCGGTTTCATATCTTCATTCAAAACATAAACCCCGTAATATCCGGCCAGATAGGTATACCCTTGCGAGTCCGTACCAATACACAATTCTGTCGGATATGCGTATTCCATACTGTTAACAATTTCCTTCTTCTCCGCATCACAGATGACAAAACTGTGATCCCAATAGGTAATAAAACAATACTTGTCATCCGGACTGTAATATGCTTCTAATACATAATCACAATTCGCAAGGCCAAAAGATTCTGCAATTTCTTTGGCTTCACCGGTCATAATGACTTCTTCTGTAGTTGATAATTCTACTTCTTCCTCAATCTCCTTCACTTCCGGACCTTGTTGATATGTATACACCGTTATCATATTGTCATTTCGTTCCGCTACAGCCACACCGTAATTGGAATCCATTACAAATGCATTACTTAGGGTTTTACATTCAAACTTATAACTTACATCCATTAACTGTCCGAAATCCTTACTAAAAAATCCACAAGTACCATCCACAAAATAGAGCATATACGCATCAATATCCTTATATACACTGACTGCCAGTGTTTCGGAACCGGTATTAGCTGATAAAGTAACCTCTCCGTTTTCCATATTAATCAGGCTGACATTTTCTGAAGTACTGAAAAGCAAATCCGTTCCCTGTGCACTGTAAGGCACTGAAATTTCATCCGTCCAGTATCCCTCCTGCATATTTTCCCAAAGAATATTTCCTGTTTGAATATCAACCGCAACGGCATAAGCATTGGACCAGGTATACAATTCATCCGTTTCCATTAATGCCAGATACACAACTCCATCTTTAAATGCCATATCTTTTACTCTTCGGTGTCCCAGATATACTTCCGGTCCTGCAGTCATTGTATTCAAATCCACGAAATATAAATGATATTCATTCTCATCCTTCAGATTTTCTGCCGGAACAGAATATGCACAGGCCCATATTCCGTCCTGTGAAATATATGGACCATCCACATAAAATCCTCCGTCAAAGTCCGGAGTGGTTCCGATTTGCTCGTAAGTATTACCGTTATAAATTATATATGTATCATTCCACTGTCCTACTGCAAGATAATTACCGGCATTATCCGCAACCAAATCCGAAGCCTGCTCTACCGGAATCTCTTTGATGACTTCTGTGGTATCCAAATCCAAAATGCAAATCTTTTTATCTGCATTCACATATGCAAATCTGTCATTGCCCAAAAAAGTAAAAGCATAACTGCCCATATAATCATAGACCTTGGAACTGATAATGGTTATAATTTTGCGTTCCTGCAAATCAAATAAGGTGATGGCTCCTGTATCATCATAAACAGCAATTGTACTTAAATCCTGCGTCTGCTTAATATCCGCAATACGACCTGCCAGTTCAATTTGATACTCCGCCTTCTGTGAAACACCAATATCATAAGCACGCAAGCTTTCATTCAGGATATATTGTCCTTCCGGGGTAAAAGGAAGTGCAATCCCATCGCTTTCTGTCAATGACTCTGCAGCCGTGGCAATGGCTCCCTGTCTGTCCCCTTCTTCCAGATACTGTTCCGCCAATTCCGCCAGCGATAACGCCTGCTTCATTGCCAGTTCTTCATTCTGTTGCAGAATCTCTTCTGCCTGTGCCTGTATTTCCGCAGACTGTGCCTCAATTTTTTTATTCTGACTGTGAATGCGCAATGCAGTTGCCGTACTGTAAATTCCAAATGCAAGACAAATGGCTCCGCCAACCAGTGATGCGGTTAAAATACGACGCATTTTCTGCTCACGATGACGTTGACGAATATCATCGTAGTTCAAATGAAACATACCGGCACATAAACGCTGTACTTCCGCAGGAAGCAGTTTTTTGATTTCTTTTTTGTCTTTTCCGCGCACATCCGCAGCCAAAGGTTCTACCGGAATTTTAATCTCCTCTGTCAAGCCATCCGGGCGCTGTCTTTTCTCTGTACGGAATAAAAGTTCATCCGGAAACGACTGTACAGGCTCTCCTTCGATTAAGACAGCCATAACATGCTCACGCCCACGCAATGCAACAAAAGTTTCGATTTCCTTTTTACACCACATAGACTCACGAAGCCTGGGTGAACATACAACAATTAAATATTCGCTGTCATGCAAAGCAGCCATAATCGGATCATTTAAGTTGCTGGTCAAAGGCAGTTCTTCCTTATCACGAAATACTCTTTCGATACGATTCTTCTGACCGGGACGTTTCTTTGCAATCACCTTCGGCAATCGAAATCCCTCTAATTCCTTATGTAAATTCTCAGCCACAAATTTATCCAAATCCGCATGTCTGTAGCTGATAAACGCATCATATTTAAACTTCTTTTCCATAGTTTCTCCTTGGACTGTTTCACCGCACAACTTACTGAATCTAAATCTTAAAACGCATTACACACTTAAATCTTATTCACACTCTTCGTATGTCTTTGCAAAAATATTTTTATTGATCAAATATACATCGTGTAAATCATCGCATCTGACAGCCAGATAATCTCCGGGCTCACCCAAATAATATTTGCCCCACTGAGTAAATACTTTTACATCTGCCGTAATAGGTTTGGCATAAATACGTGCCTGTCCTGTGGCCATACAACATTTTGCATAAGGAGTAATCTGTGTATTCTCTCCGGAAAGACAATTACGGATGGTAGGAATATACTGAGCATCCACCACATCTTTTTCAAAACAATATTCCCTGTCTGCCAATTCATACGAACGCATAAATTTCTCTTCTTTGATGGGGTATACTTCTCCGTCTACACCAATCATGATATAGTCCTTCTCCGTTACCCATATCATATCCGTATCACCTTCCATGGTTCTTACGATAATCGGCGTACCAACGGAAACCACCTCATCTGCTTTGACATAGCCGATAGGCACCTTAACCTTTTCATACAATTTAAATTCAGACAAATCCGCTTCATAGGAAGATGCATAAATCATTTCGAAACAATTATAGTATTCTGCCATACGTATTTTAAAATATTCTTCCGGCTGCATATCACCATATTTGCCCTCGAATTTCTTCTTGCTGATAAAACCGCCTGCCTTTTCGTAATGACCGCCGCCGGAACCGATCTCTTCTGTCAAAAAGCCTGCCAGTTCACTGGCATTAACCTCACGCACACAACTGCGCACGGAAATTTTATAACCATCCGGTGTTTCATTGAAAACAATACTGGTTTCCATTTTATCCACCTGTAAAAGGAAATCATTAATCAGACCTAAAATATTCGGGTCGCAGGGTTTTGCACGTACCACACCAAAGCGATATTCTTGATCAAAATAATAATCACGCATAGCCTCTGCCGTAATCTCCAACTCCTCCAGAGAAATATTGGAGTTGCGGAAGGTTGTAACCATAGACTGACTAAATGGAAGGGTATCTCGCGCATCTCGGTCCATAGGATTAAAAATTTCAGCAAACTGGTTGGTATCCGTATATAAACCATAATACAAGGCCGTGCCAAGTCCTTCTTCATCCGTCACTTCATACCCGGCCTCCTGAAGCATCTTCCAAATCAACGTAGAACATGCGCCTAATCCGGGATGAATCAGACTTAATTCCACATCCTCGATTTCCACCTGATGATGATCAATGATAGCTATCGTATCCGCAGGAATTTTGGTTACATTTCCTGCACCGTACTGGCAGTCCACCGTAATCAAAAGCCCTGTTTTGTGTTCCTCTGCTTCTTCCACGGGAATATATGTCAGCGGAATGCTGATTAATTTCAACATCAGTTTTAAATTGGCTTTCTTTACCTTATTTCTTCCACTGTAAACAAGGGATACCTCTTTTCCTTTGCTCTGAAAATAGCAATACAAACCATAACCTGATGCAATGGCATCTGCATCCGGATTATCATGGCACTGGATCGTAATCGGATTATATTTTTCCAATTCCTGTAATGTAAGTTTCTTTTCCATATCCTGCATTTTTTATTTCCCCTTTTATTTATGGTGTCTATTCTTCCTCATCATAACCGATACAATTCACTTTATACAGCATCGTCCGCGATAATTATATTGGTTTTATGATAGTGTTTCACTTATACTTTGTCAATAAAATGGCTCTTGTCAATACGGTTATTTTACTGTTTCATACGCTTCTCTACGGAATCGACGGAAACATCATACTTACGAACCTTTTCGTATGAGGGCAATTGCTCATTTATGGCATCAAAAAAGGCATCCCAGTCCCGTTCTTCCGGCTCTTTTAAATAAATATGACAGGACAGGGTATTCTCCTGCATATAAATCAATGCCTTGTTAATATTCGTATTCTCCCGGCATATCAATTCCTCAATGTGGGTGGGCTCAATATTTTCACCGTTCGCTCCAAGAAGAATCTTTTTGATACGGCCGGTCAGATATAATTTTTGACCACCGTTTTTTGCGTCCGGAAGAAGATATCCCAAATCACCGGTTCGGAAATAACCGTCTTCCGTAAATACGGTTTTGGTTAATGCCTCATCATTTACATATCCCAAGAAAACCATATCACCTTTTATTGCGATTTCGCCAACGCCTTTTTCATCCGGATCTATAATAATGACATCCGCTTCCTCCGCAACCGTTCCCACAGCCTCGTTATCCATATCATCCGGATACTGGATGGCAAATGTGGAAGCAGTCTCTGACAGGGCGTAGGCATTCATCAGATGTAAACCGTTCCTTTTGTACGCTTCCGTTATCTCAGTTTCCAATTTCGCTCCGCCGCAAAAGATATACTGAATATTCGGTCCAAAAGCCTTACCGATATGTTCTCTGTACCCTTCATAAAACTTTTTACAAATCAAGGGAACCGTACAAAAAATTGTAGGTTGTACTTCCAGAATTTCTTTTGACATATCGCTGATGGAAGAACATAAATACACCTTGAACCCGGTCACTAAAGAGTACAGGAAATTATATATTCCGGCATAGGTATGATTCAACGGGAGGAACAAATAATCCACATCATTTTCGGTAAACGGACATCTGCGTAAAAGAGACGGAAGCCCTGCAAAAATATTTCTGCGTGAAAGCATGGCCGCCTTAGGTTTTGACGTTGTCCCGCTGGAAAATACAATTTTACAACAGATATCTTCTGCTTGGGGGATACAAAGTTTCTCTGCTTCTTCCAAAGTAATTGTCTCTGCCAGTTTCTCTACTTCATGAAAGCCGATAAAATCAATTGCAGGATAGTTTTCTTTTAACTCTGCAATCACGTCTGCTTTCTCTTCACCGTAAAGTACACAGGGAATATCCAACATGGCAATTGTTCTTGAAAGGTCATCATACTTCCACTCTTTGGATACCCCTACACTAATGCCTGTATAATACAAAACAGCCAAATCCGCGACCATATAATTGATGCAGTTTGCACCATAAAGCATAATCGCGCTTCCTGCGTAGTTCTTTCCTAAAAGGTATGCCGCAAACCGTTTCGTTCTGTCAAAAAACGCACCATAGGTAACTGCTTCATACACATCATTTTTCTTTTCGAAAACATAATCCCTATTTTGCCATTTTGTATAATTTTCTTTTAAAATTTGCTCTAAATTCATTTTAACACCTTCTCCAGTAAAACATACTCATATAACTGCTCAATATGCTCCTCGCCGTATTTCTGGGTAATCTTACCGTCTCTTGCAAGGGCTCCGATACTGGGCAGACCGCTTTTGCGAAGTTCCTCCATAATACTGCCCACCATAGCTTTGCCCAAACCTCTGTGGGCCTGATCCACACCCATATACAACATCACAAATCGTTTGGGATGCTTACGCAAACGCAGAATTTTTAACAGATTAAAAGGATTTTTCAGATGGTACACTTTATTGCCGTAATCCGGAACACTAACAAGAAAGCCTACCGGCTGTCCCTTAAAATATGCCATTTTAACCATAGTCATATTCAGAATATATCTGTAGTTATTAAATACCTTGCGGAAGGTATCTTCGGACAAATCCTTGTAAATCGGAAAGTCGCTGTATAACTCGGTTAAAAGTTTATATAACTGGCCCAACACCGTATCATAATCCCGGATATCCGGACTCTTAATTTCATAACCTTTCTCCGTAAAAGCGGCTAACCGGTTGTCATACAAAGGTTCCGCATTTTCCACCTCCAAAGGCTCATAAATGTTGGAAGTATAATGTTGACTGACGGTAAAACCATTGTCTGTAAACTGTTTAAAATAATACTCTTTATTGTAAGGTTCACCGGTATAAGGAAGGCGGTCAAACAAATTGATTTTTAATCGGTATTTCATCCAAAACGATGCATCCACGGGACCTTCCATCCTATGGCACCCCAAAGTCTTTGCATACTGCTCTGCCTCTTCAAAAATCAGTTTTGCAACCTCATCCCGGTTCACGCATTCATAAAACCCCAGATATGCGGTAGTATCATCCGGATATATGGTAATCGCAAAGCGGCCTACTGCCTTGCTGTCGTCATAAACCAAAAACTTATGCAACGTAAAATAACCGCTCAAAGGATGCTCGCCCCGAAGCAAAGCCCTCATATCCTGCGCATCTTCCATGTTGTCCGCTTTGGAATACAATTGCTTGGGCAAACCGATAAAATCTTTTATGTATTTTTCTTCCTGTGTAAATTGTATGCAATTCATAAATTATGCCTCTTTTATTACTCTTTTATTTTATCCTTTGTGTTCGGAACCGTTGTATGCATTCTTTCGTTCCAGGATTTCAATCTCGCCCGTATTGCCGTTCATGCGAATCCAATCTCCGGTCCGTACCGTACTCATCAAATTCTCCACACCTACCACGGAAGGAATTTTAATCTCCCGCGATATAATAGCGGTATGTGAAAGCAAGGAACCTTTTTCGGAAATCACGCCCTTGGCACTTACCAAAAGAAATACCCAGCCGGGGTCCGTCATTTTGGTAATCAGAATTTTATTTTTATAATCTTTAACTTCAGTAACGTTCGTCACCACCAAAGCCTCGCCTTCAGCGATGCCGTCGGAACAGGGCGTTCCCTGCAGTTTATTTTCATCCGTTTTAAATACGTGGGCATTGATGCTCTGATGATTTTTATGAAATTCCCTTTTCATAAAAATCAAACGTTGGTATGCCGGCAGTAATTTATAAATCTCGTACTTGGACTTCCGTTCTTTCACTGTTTCCTGCATAGGCTTAGGTTCTTCTGTCAATGAAAAAGCCTCTTCCACCGTAATCCAGAAAATATCCTCCGGTACATCGATTATTTTTGCATCCGCAAAAATCTCACCCAAACGGCTGAAAATCAATCGAACGATACCAAAAATACGACTGCGGTTCAATCTGGAAATCTCACGGTTTGCAATCCCTTTGGCCGCATGCTTTGCATGAAAACCGTTCAAGCCTTTCAATGGTTCTAACTTAACTTCTTCTCCGTGAAGTTTGGCATACATATCCGCCAGTTTCTCCGGATCTTCATTATACTGCGCCAGTTTCTCTTCCAATAACGCCGGATGACTGCGGAACGTTTTACTCTCCAGTTTCAATTCCTCTAAATTACGATCCCCGTACTCCCTGATGTATGCTTCAAAACGAACCCTGTATTCTTCTTCGGACAGGTCTTTTTGCTCGTATGCAAGACGAATCATTTCTTTAATCGGCTTCAAACTTTCAATATTGGAAATACCTGAAATCACCCGGTTACTTTCCTCGCCCATACGTTTTTTAACAAGCCCCGTAAAAAGAAACGAATACATATCATTTAAAAGGGTTACATCCCAGCAGGCAAGCAGGGTATCGTACAATTCACGATACAAAGCCAACAACTCCCCTGCCGAAATATCATCATGATATCTCTCATAAAAACCATCGTTAATGGTAATAAAATCCCTGTTGAGTTTATCCATATTTTTCGGCACGCGAAGCATTTCGTACACCGCATTAAAATAGGTTCCCACGCGGACATAAAACGGCAATTTTACCGCCTCCGCATTGTAACTTCGAACCTTTACACCCAGCATATCCTGCCAGATTGGAATGATTTTACCGTTCATGGGAAGGAACTTAATCAGCGTATACCAGTTGCTGATTTTGTAGTACATACGACCGTTCACATCACCCACCATATTGGTAAATACATCCTCATATTTTGCAAGTTGCTTTTTGTTTTTTAATACGCGGTTGCTGATGCTTCGAAATACGCCGCTGTATACGATATTTACAAAAGAGCAGGTCAACGGCAGACTGATGCCTGGATAACTCTCCACAATATTACTGTTGTCAAGAATCAACGGCGTATCGTCACAGATTGTGGTAATATCCCTGGCCTGTAAAATGTATAATTCATCACCATCTACGGCAAATTCAATATCCAGATACTCTCCAAGCACAGAAGTAATATCTTTAGCCGTCCGAATCACTCGCTGCACCAAAGCGTCCCCAAGTAAATCCTTCTCGCCCTCGTAATAATAATTTTCGTCGGTTACATTGTAATAATAAGAGGTTGTATCTGTCTTATCTTCAACCACATTATCACCGGTACCTTCTCCTGCAACGATTACCATTTCATTTAAGATACCTTGCGGATTCGCCGTGAAACAAACACCGGACAACTTGGAAGGTATCATACGTTGTACGATGACATTCATTTGAAGTGCATCTTCATGGAGTCCCTGATTTGCTGCGTATTCCCTCACGGCGTCTTTCTGCAGAGAAGCACGGCACGCTTCTATTCTCTCCGGCACTTCTTCTTTCGGTACATTTAGAAATGTATCAAACTGCCCCGCAAAACTGCTGCCGGCTCCGTCTTCTATATTGGCAGAAGACCGCACGGAACAAACTTCCCAAGGGATCTCGGATACGGTAATCTCTTCTCCCGGTTTTATCACCAGAAAGTCCGGTACGTTAAATCCTTTTTCTTTTAAAATTGTAAGATTTGTAATCTTTTTGCCAAGCATTTTAATCCCCTGTTACACCTTGCCTACAATCAGGAACAACACAATGGTAAGCAACATCAGTGTCTCTTGTATGTATGTATAAATTTCGACTTTTTGCACCAGTACAAACTTCTCCGGATTCCGGATAAAACTGATAAATTTCCACGTCATCCATGAAACCAGAATAATAAACAAAAGAATGGTTGCCTTGTTCAAATTGAATACCAGAATCATATTGGTTACAATATCAACAAGCGTCAGAATCATAACAAAAATCGTACTCTTTTTATGCCCGAACAATTTGGAATATGTGGTATAATCATTCTCATCCTTCGGTGCCTTAATTTTACGCGATACTTCCCAAATCAGTGCCGGAAAGTACAGAGTCCAAAGGGCCATAACCGTATACAATGTAATCGCCGGCAAATCATATTTCATCACCGTAAAAGAAATAATATACACATTTACAAACATCTGCACCGGATTATGTGTCACTAACGCCAGCGGCAGCGAAGGCTGAATCTTTTTCTTCTTAAAAAACCACTTGCTCATTAAATAGCCATACGCGTACAGAATACAGAAAAACAGGAAATTGTTCATAAAAATAATATTCAGCACCAAAGCCACGGCCTGGAATATAATACAGATGATTACAATGTCCTTCTTATACACCCTGCCGCTTGGAAGCGGTCTGTCGGGAAACAGTCTTAAATCCGTCTCATAATCTTTTAAATCATCCGCTACGCGAAGCCATAAGAGAAATGCAAATACCGTGTAGGCTCCCACCAGTTCCTGAATTCCGATTTGAAAATCCGTCACGCCGTGATTTAACAGAATAATAAAATGAATCTCCAAAAACACGATACATCCCAACAAAAATCGCGGAAACAGCGGATAACGTTCTTTAAAATAAATATACAATCTTTTCAGCATTCCCTTTTACTCCTTTTTCTTCCGTAAGCATTCTTAATCCTTTTATTTGTGAATCCCCACCGGCATTCCTGTTCCGATTTTCTCGCCCAACATAACTTTCACTTCCGTCTCTTCGTTGCAATTGGCAAGAATGTCTTCATCCAGTCGCACGCGATTCGGTTTTAACAGATATACAATGGTGGAGCCTCCCAGTTCAAAATATCCTTTCTCCTGTCCGCGATAAAAATCACGTATTTTATGATTATGAATTTTACCGACCAGAAGAGCCCCTACTTCGATGCAAATCACGCCACCGAAGTGCTTGGTTTTCATCAGGTTTACAACCCTTGTATTCTCCCGGTATATTTTATGCGCTTTGGAAATGGAACTAACGGTATGCAAGCGTCCCCGAATGCCGTAACGCTTTACAACCTGCCCTCTGTCAATAAAACAATATCTGTGATAATCATCCATTGCCAGTCGAAATACAAGACATTGTCCGCCCTCAAAATCTCCCAGGCGAATCTTTCCTCCTACCAGTTCCGATAACGTATAATTAACACCTTTGATCATAATGCGATTATCCTTCTCAATCGGATACACCGACAGTTTGCTGTCGGCAGGTGCTATCAGACTTGTTTCCTCCATATCAACCGGACGTTTGCCGGCTTTTATGCGGCGAATAAAAAATTCATCAAAACTTTTGTATTGTACAGATTCAAAATCATCCGAATTGATATTGTATTCTTCCACAAAACGATCAATCTTCTTGCGGCTGAAAATACTTCTGTGATAAAAACCGTACGCTTCGGAAAAGAACGGATGAATCACAAACTTTAACAGCATTCTTCCGATGACGGTATTATACAAAATGTTTAATGCTCCGCCGCCATACTGGCTATTCTCAATATATTCTTTGGTCTGACGATTGTATATTTGTGACATAACAAGGTCCTTTCTTCTGATCATGACAACTTCGCTTGTATATCTTTGCTTATCATTCCAACTATTGATTTTTACTTATTCTCCACCGTAACAATTCCGGTGCTTCCGTCGATAGTAATGATATCTCCGTCCTTAATCTGTTTCATGGCATCATGGCAACTGACAATAGCCGGAATGCCGTATTCTCTGGACACAATTGCCGCATGACACAAAATACCGCCATACTCCGTTACAATGCCTGATAAAATCGCAAATTTCGGTGTCCAACCGGTATCGGTAAAACGGGTAACCAGAATATCCTTTTCCTGTAATCTTCCGATTTGACTAAAATCCTCAATCACCCTGGCAGTACCAGTAATCCGCCCGCTGTTGGCACCCAGACCTTTGATTTGTCCGTCGGAAACTTTCACCTCAGCAGTACTGTCTCCAAAGACACCACCTATTTCGTTCTCACTCATATAATTTCGGAAGGCATTGTAATACTCCCGCTTACTGACTACCATCTTACGCAATTCCTCTCCGGATATTTTTCCGTCAAGATAATCCCACAACGCAGATACCCTCGTAAACCAGATATCCTCTACATCTTTTAACACACCTTCTTTTACCAGTTGTTTTGCAAGTTCCATAGTGTATATTCTGATGATGTAATAAAAACGTGTGGAAATGTCGCGATACTCTTCACGCCACCACAACATTTTACGCATATTCATAATTTTGGTTTCTATTTTGCGATACTTCTTTAAACCAACTTTTTGACGAATTGTTGCAAGGATTTCTCTGTAGGCCGCCTCGCCTTTTTCCTTATCCTCCAGCGGACTGAATTCGTCATTCAAGGCCACCATATCACGGATACTGATAAGCATTGGTGTTGCATCTTCATAATAGCAGGGATATGTAACATCCAGTTCTTTATCAGAGTGATATCCGTAAGTTTCCACCAGTTTTCGCACCTGTGAAAACGCATATTTCTCTTCTGCACCTTTTAGTGCATTATTCAACGTTTCCGCATCGGCAGACTTCCAATATTTAAAAGCCTCCTCATCTTGGCGAATGGTTCTGGAAATGTCCCACATCTCATAAAAAGGCAATAAATGGGAAATGTTGTCAATGGCACCAAGCAGGGTCAGATACTCACTCTCGGATACGTATTTTAACAGGCTGTCCTTATACAGAGACTGATGTATGGTATTGATAAAAATCTGCCAAAAATAGGTGGCTTCACTCTGCAAATAAGTCTTACGTGTCAAGTCATACCACGTCTTTTTAATATCTGCAATCGCCTGCTCATCGTATTGCTTTTTATAATTCTCGTATTTTTCCAACAAGTCTTTTTTGTAGACTTCGCAGTTATCATTGCGTTCTTTCAGAATCTTCTTTTGGGCAAAAAACATTCTTGCAATGGCAAAAAGAGTTCCCGGGGTAAGACCTGTTGTCTCACCATCCCCCTCGTATGTGATCCTAACACCGTATTCGCTGTCAAATTCACGTTCCTTATAACCGATGATTTTGCTCATAGCAAGTTTCACCACGGACATATTCCAATAACATCTGCCATAGAACATATCTCCGAGTTTTTTATCCGTTTCCTTCTCTGTAAGAATCTTTCCGTCCAGCATAAACTTACGCAGGGTAAATTCCCAGATGTACTCATACAAACTCCACATATAGGGAGTACAAACGGTAGCAGAAACACCGCCGTCTTTGAAATCCGCCGTAGACCAGATATCCGGGTATCCGCCATAATTTATACTTGTGATTCTTCGCGCCTGCAGAAGGTACAGCTCACCGTCTTTTACGGCAAATTCCATATCACAGGGATAACCAAACAGAAGTTGTACTTTTAAAAACGTCTCACCGAATTCTTTTACCTGTTCTTCCGTGAGTATTTGATTGCCGCTTTCCATTTGGCAGGTCTTCTCATACCAATCATAAAAATACTGTTCCGGTGCCACCTTTCCGCTTACAATATTCTCACCCAGTCCCGGGGCTACTTCAATGGACATCTCCGTATCTTTGCCTGTAACGGGATTTAAAGTAAAACAAATACCGCTGTAATCGGAATCCACCATTTCCTGCACAACCACAGACATGGCAAGGTCAGAGCAATCAATGCGGTTATTTACAAAATAATTCAGACACACTTCCGTAAACATGGATTTGTAACAGTCAATCACGGCCTGCTCAATTGCAGAAATCCCCTGCACGTTTAAAAAAGTCCGGTACTGTCCCGCGAAAGAAAATTCCTCCAAATCCTCCTTGGTTCCGCTGCTTCGTACCGCATATTTGCAATCATCTTTTATGTAAGTCTGCAAAGTCCGGGATACCTGCTCCGTCAATTTCGTTCCTTCAAACAATGCCATTACGGATGCACTCTTTTCTCTCACATTGTCCTTTTTCAGTTCAGACAAATGTTTCGTAATTTGCTCTGTAATTCCATTGCAATCGATGAAGTTTTCATACTCGCTTTTATCAACAATAATACCATCAGGCACCCGAAATCCTGCCTCATGCATCAAGCACAAAAACTTACCCTTGTTTCCTAAATTATCACCACTGTTCTGTAATTTTTCACTAATCTTCTGTAACATACTTTCCCCTCCGGAATTTCTCCGGATTCTCCTTTTCTCTTTGCCTCTATTTGCTTATTTTAGAACATATTTTTACGTAATTTACACAAATACAAAAGCATATTAATAATAATATGGGTTACCGCCCCGACAACCACATACAGGAAATAAAACCATACCGGCATAGGCGTAAAAATGCATACTGCCAATACACATCCGAATACGGAATCAGCCTGGTCAAAAAAAACAAAAAAGGCTTTTAATGCACCATGAACACTCTTCCCGGGTTCGATACCAAGACGTCTCTTCAAGAAACTGTTGGGAAGTTCAAATAATGCATAACCAAAGCCTACCAATGCACCTGCAGCCAGATTAAACCAAATTGTATTTTCGTAGTTGGTGTATAACAGATTATAGGATTCCAATCCAAGCATTTGACACGCAAGCCCCCATAATACCATACAAACCATATTCCAAAGGATATAGCCGATAAAACCCTTCCAGGTTTTGTGATCGCCAAAAATCCTTTTGCCGTCTTTCAAACATTTCCCACCATCCATGGGAATCTGCATTTTTTTCATCACTTTTAACTTGCACCAAACGGAATTGATAATCCCCGCAATCACCGGTCCCATCAATGTCACATACATGGTGGCAAGCATCTGTAAAATATTCATTTTAATTCCTCTTATTCCCTTTCGACTCCACAAAAAGCCTGACTGTTGTCTGCCTTTTATATTTATGAATAAATATAAAAATACCACATCTTTTTTATTCTACCATATTTCGACAGGGATTGACACATATTATTACTTTTTTCTTAAATACGACGCTTTTTTTAAGTGCTTTTATCTATAATCCCCTTCCATTCTTGTGAAGGTTGCACAAAAGTGTTAAGAAAACGCGAGATAGTGATAGTTTTCTTTTGATTTCTGTACTAAAATGATACCAGTACACATTTTAAAACGGAGAAATAATATGTATAAATTAAATTTAACCCCTGAGGAAATTCTTGCACAAATGACATTGGAAGAAAAGGCTACGCTGGTAAACGGTGCCTCTTTCTTTGGCATGGCAGGTATTGACAGATTTGATATTCCGGCTTTGCAGTTGTTAGACGGCGGTACCGGTATGAACTTCGAGCAGTTGTTCGGTGATATGTACTCCCGGGCCGAAAAAGAAACCAACAGCACCAACGGCATGGTAGGGTCTACCGTGCTGACCCACGTCATTGACTGGTATTATGAGCCCGAGAAGTTAACGGAAGAAGAATTGAAAGTGCGCAGCTGGATTGAAGAACAGTTACGCCAAAAAACCGGCAGTGATTATGCGCCGGGATGCTTTCCTCCCGGAATTTTACTGGGAGCAACTTTTAACCCTGATGTGGTAAAAACCGTAGGGGAAGCCTTAGGCGCCGAAGCACGTCTTTTTGGCATACAGATACTTCTCGGAAGTCCTAACGTAAACATTCACAGGGACCCCTTAAACGGTCGTCTTTTTGAAGGATACTCCGAAGATCCCTGCCTTGTTTCTACCCTCGCACCGGAATTGGTAAAAGGTGTGCAGAAATTCAAGGTGGCGGCCAACGTAAAACACTTTGCAGCCAACAATCAGGAAACCAACCGTGTCGGCATTAACGAAACCATTTCCGAACGCGCCCTGCAGGAAATCTACTATCCCGGTTTTAAGGCATGCGTACAGGAAGGAAAAGTGGAAACCGTTATGAGCGCCTATAACCGTATCAACGGCGTGCCCTGCACGGAAAGTTATAACTTATTGACGGAAGAATTGCGTGAGAAATGGAACTTTGAGGGCACGGTTTTATCTGACTGGGGAGCAGTATATCACCCGGTAGAAGCCCTGCAGGCCGGAAATGATTTGGCAATGCCCGGACCTTTGCCTGCGGAGCCGATTATTGAAGCAGTAAAGGACGGTCGTTTGTCTATGGAAATTTTGGACAAGGCAGTGCTTCGTTTGTTGAAAACCATTGCATATTGTCTGGAAAGTCCTTATAAAAATGTTAACTCCGTAAGCATCGGCGAAAAGGAAATCCCTATGTGGGCAGTGAACACCTGCGGTGATGGCGCTCCGGATTTAGATGCGATATATGAAGCAACCACAGCTGCCGCATATGAAAGTGCAGCAGAAGGTATTGTTCTTTTAAAAAATGCTGAAGTATATCCGCTGGCAACAAAAAATTGTAATTCAGAAAGTAATGCCGGCGAACAGAATATTTCCGCAGATTCAGATTCCGGCAATGCAACTTCTCACAGTATCCTTGTAACTGGCAGTCGCGACTTCTTAACCTGCGGTACCGGAAGCGCCGGAATTACCACGAACCGCAATACTTCTTTCACAGATTGCATCGGCGGAACCTATGTAGGATATGATTACAGTTTTGAGAATTTCTGCAAGGAAAATAAGGGCTTTCATATTATTTTGACTGCTACGGTCAGCGGTATGGAAGGCAACGACAGACCCCATATGAGAGTGTCTGATGCAGACGATATGCTACTTCGCAAGCTGATTGCTTTGAAGAAAGAAAACGATTTTACATTGACACTTGTATTAAATGTTTGCGGTCCCGTAGACCTTCGTGATTATGAGGCAGATTTGGATGCCATCTGGTGTGTATTCCTTCCCGGTATGGAAGGTGCACATGCACTGGCCGATTTGATGCTGGGTAAAAGAACGCCCTCCGGCAAGCTTCCCATCACCTTCCCGAAGCGTTATGAAGATACGCCTACCTTCTTAAACTTCCCCGGTGAAGGCTATGAAGTCAATTACGGCGAAGGAATTTATGTCGGCTACCGCTACTATGATAAAAAGAAAGTGACCCCCGCTTATCCCTTCGGTTACGGACTTTCCTATACTACTTTTAACATTGATAATTGCAAGGCGGACAAAGAAGAGTTTGACGGTGATTTGAAGGTAAGCCTGACCCTTACCAATACAGGCAAACTTCCCGGTGCAGAAGTTATTCAGCTATATATCTCTGATGAAACTTCCATGTTGCCGAAACCTGTAAAAGAATTGAAGAAATTCAGAAAAGTATTTTTACAGCCCGGCGAGAGCAAGAATGTGACATTTGAATTATGCTTAAAAGATTTTATGTCTTTCGATATGGATTATAATGAATGGCTGGCAGAAGAAGGTTACTATCACATTCTGATTGCAACCTCAAGTGCAGAGAATGATATCAAGAGCGATATCCGGGTTTATTTGGATATCCGCTCACCCTACTCCTATGGTTTCACTTCTACCGTTAAAACCATTTTTGAAAAAGAGGCATTAAAAGAAGCATTGTTTACACTGTGGAAAGAAAATGATTGGGATATGCAGATTATTGCAAGCAACTACCAGTACACACCCAATCGCACCATAGAACAAATAATGCCCGCCGCTCCA
>JAZNLG010000035.1:0-2640 GCA_045578965.1 Lachnospiraceae bacterium
CAATCGTTTGGACCGTAATACATCAGGACTTCTTGTATGTTCCAAAACTTTGATTGGAAGTCAGGAAATGGCTCGAATGTTGAAGGACAGAAGCCTTCACAAATTTTATCGATGTTTGGTTCAAGGAAAATGTGAGCTTGGCGGCGTTTATGAAGCCTTTCTTTATAAGGATGAGATAAATAATAAAGTAACGATTTATAATGATTCTGAACAGGTTCCTGCAGGATTACAAGATAAAGTTAAGCCTATCAAAACAGGAATAAAACCTATTCAGCATTGTAAGGATTATACTGAACTTGAAATTGAACTTTTTACTGGTAAAACCCATCAAATCAGAGCTCAGATGGAAAAGTTAGGCTTTCCGTTGGTTGGCGATGTGAAATATGCCGGAAAAGATGCTGAGAAACGTAAAACGACCGGACAGCAGTTGCATGCATATCGGCTTTTATTCCCTGAAATGAAAGGTAAACTTGCATATTTGTCCGGAAAAGAAATTATTTGTGAAAAACCTAAAAGTTGGAACAATTAGTTTTTATTTTAAAAGTTTTAATAGGTATAAATGATTCCTAAAATATTATGTTGACAAAACCGATTAAAAACACTATACTTTTTATTGTGCTAGCGAATTAGCACTTTAATTCATTAAAGCAAAGAGGTAACAATATGAGTATTTCATTATTACATACACCCGACGGCGTAAGAGATATTTATGGTAAAGAATTACTGGAAAAAGAACAGGTTGGAAAGAATTTGATGACCGTTCTTCGTCGTTACGGCTACAAAAATATCCAAACACCTACATTTGAATTTTTTGATGTTTTTTCGAAAGATATCGGAACTGTACCTTCCAAAGATTTATACAAATTCTTTGATAAAGAAGGTAATACACTGGTTTTAAAACCGGACTTTACGCCTGCAATTGCAAGATGTGCGGCGAAGTATTTTATGGAAGAAGAAGTTCCTTTGAGATTCTGCTATGAAGGTAATTCTTTTGTAAATACTTCGGAGTTACAGGGTAAATTAAAAGAAACCACGCAGATGGGTATTGAATTGATCAATGATTCCGGTGCAGAAGCGGATGCAGAAGCCTTGTCTTTGGTTATTGAAGGTTTAAAAGCCTGCGGCTTAAAAGAATTCCAGATTAGTGTAGGAAACAGTTCTTACTTTAAGGGAATTTGTGAAGCTGCAAATTTAGACGAAGAGACCCAACTTGAGATTAAGGCTCATATTTCATCCAAAAACTACTTCGGGACCAGAGAATTTTTAAAAAATAAAGGCTTGGATAAAGATATCGTTGCACAGTTTGAAGCAATTTCTAAACTTTATATCTCTGATACCGACATGGAAGAGATGATGAAGAAAGCAAACAATCCGAAGTCTGTCGGTGCAGTGGAAAGATTACTTGCTATCAAGGCTTTGCTTGCAAAGAGGGGCTATGATAAGTATATTTCTTTTGATTTGGGTATGCTTAGCAAACATAATTACTATACAGGCATTATTTTTAAGGCTTATACATACGGTGTTGGCGATGCTATTGTAAAAGGTGGTCGTTATGACGGCTTGCTTGGTAAGTTTGGCAAGGAAGCACCCTCTGTTGGTTGTGTATTCTTAATTGATGAGTTACAGACTGCATTAAAACGTCAGAATATCAACGTTGATGTAGATGCAGAAGAGAATATTCTTATGGTTTATTCGGAAGATGCTTATGAGAAAGCACTTGAGCAGGCAAATGACTTGCGCAGTCAAGGCAAAAATGTCACTATGATGAAGAAAAATGCTGACAAAAAAGAAGATTATTATACTTCATATGGTGAAAAGTGTGAAATGAAGGAAACAATCTTTGTATTATAGTTTGGTATGCTGTCATTCTGATGAATGATGAATTGGTTTTATTTATTTTTATATAATATTTGGAGGCTTACGATGGAAGAAAACGGTAAGTATTTGGTCTTCGCCCTTTGTAAGGGGAGACTTGCTTTTAAAACATTGGAATTATTGGAAAAAATCGGCATTCATTGTGAAGAAATTAAGGATAAAGACTCACGTAAACTGGTTTTTGTAAATGAAGAGTTGAAAGTAAAATTCTTTCTTGCAAAAGGACCGGATGTGCCTACATACGTGGAGCATGGCGCTGCAGATATCGGTGTCGTGGGAAGCGACATCATTATGGAAGAAAACAGAAGAGTTTATGAAGTACTTGATTTAGGCTTTGGAAAGTGCCGTATGTGCGTTTGCGGACCGGAAAGCGCCAGAGAACTTTTGCAGCATCGTGAGAGAATTCGCGTAGCGACCAAATATCCTACCATTGCAAAGGATTATTTCTTTAATGTTAAGAACCAGACCGTAGATATGATTAAATTAAACGGTTCCGTTGAATTAGGTCCTATCGTTGGTCTTTCGGATGTCATCGTGGATATCGTGGAAACCGGCGGAACATTAAGAGAGAACGGTTTGGATGTTTTGGAAGAAATTTGTCCGTTATCCGCGAGAGTCATTGTAAATCAGGTAAGTATGAAGATGCAAAATGAACGTATTGAACAGATTATCAATGCATTAAGAGAAAACCTGAATTAAAATCAAAGTCATATGAGTAAAAGGAAAGACACGTAGTGTCGATTTTGCGAATGGTGAATGGCTCTG
>JAZNLG010000036.1:0-5835 GCA_045578965.1 Lachnospiraceae bacterium
CCTTTACAATTGCAGCAACGATAAATGCAGCAACCAAAATTACCACTGCTGTAATCACTGCCAATGCACCGGTGGAAAATGCAGCCCAAACGCCGCTTAACCAATCAAGTACTTTGTCCATAAAAAAACCCTCCAATCACATTTATTCTTTTTAAAGTACTACAATATGCATTTTAGCACTTTTTTCCAAAAAAATATAGTAGATTGGAAGATTTCTTTAAAAAACATAATTTATTCATATTTTGGATTAGTTACTCATGATGATTGCATTGGCAAGTTCACTGCTTACCTCTTCACCTAATATTATTTCCACAATCTTTAAACCAAACTGTACCGCACATCCCATTCCTCTTGAAGTAACAATATTTCCATCTACACATACCGGTTCGTAGGACACATTTGCACCGGTCAAATCTTTCTCAAATCCGGGATAACAGCAGGCAGTTCTTCCGTTTAACATACCCTTATGCCCAAAAATACTGGGAGCCGCACAAATTGCTGCAAGAAGTTTTTCCTGTTGATAAAATGCATCCACCTGGTTCATTAAAACTTCACACGCCTCTAAATTCAAGGTGCCGGGCATTCCTCCGGGAAGAATCAACATATCATATTCACTGAAATTCAACTGATTGATAATCTTATCCGTCTCCACAACAATTCCGTGAGAACCGACAGCCCTCTTTTCACCTGTGATGGATACCATATCAATATCCACATGAACACGTCTTAACAAATCTACTACTGTCAATGCCTCGATTTCTTCAAAACCGGTTGCCAGAAAAATTGCTGTTTTTGCCATGTTTTTGTTTCCTTTCTTGTACATTGAATACTTTTACAGTATTTTAAACTTTGGCTGCTATCATACATATTATCTTGATTTTAATAAAAAATCTGTGCCATCGGAGACTCCGGTGAAAGTATCAACGTCTTGTTTTCGCCTTGCAATGCTTCTTTCGCCGCATCCAGACTTCTTACATACGCATAAAAATCCGCTCTGCTCTGATCCGCATAGGCTTCTGAAAGAATGCGCATATATTCCGCTTCGCCTTCAGCACGTAAAATTTCTGCTTCCTTCTCTGCCTCGGAAAGCATAATGGCAACTTCCTTATCTGTCTGATTGCGAATCTTCTGTGCTTCTGCCTGTCCCTGAGCAATATGGGTTGCTGCTATATTGTCACGTTCGGAAATCATACGTTCATAAACCGCTTCCTTATTGTCATTGGGAAGATCTAATTTAATAGTCTCCACTTCCAGAATGGCGATTCCGTACTGCTCCATGGAATTACCGATATTGTTGATAATTGCATCCTGTAACGAGTCACTTCTTCCGGAAATCACCTGCTCCTGTGTCATACTGCTGATGACACTTTTGGTAGCATTATAAACTACCGTATCAATACGACTTTCTGCATTCCCTACAGACGAATTCAATGTCTGCGAAAACTTCAGCGCATCTGTAATTTCCCAAAGCACATAACAATCACAAATCATGGTCTTTTTGTCTCCGGTAATAACATCCGACGGAGCCAAATCATATAAAAGAATTTCTTTCGGCAATGTATAAACACTTTCCACAAAAGGAATTTTAAAACTCAATCCTGCATTATCAATGACACGCTCTACCTTGCCGAATTTTCTGATTAATGTATATTCATTTTCCTGCGTTACCACAATGGAAGAACCAAGAGAAATAACCAACAGAAAAGTTACAATTGTTATCACTACAGCAATAATGCCTTTTTTCATGTTGCTCTCCTCCTATCCTTCATTATTTCCCGCTGTATACGGACTTGATGTGATATTTCCAAACAAGGGTGCTACGGGCACTACCGTCTGTGTTTCACCGTTTCCGCTTTCAATAATTACCGTAAGTTCCGGAAGCACTTCTTCCATCGCTTCATAGAACATTCGCTCCTGTGTCAGTTCCGGATACTTGATATATTCCGCATACATGGCATCAAAACGTGCCACCTGAGCAGTTGCTTCATTGATACGCTCCGTTTTGTCTGCTTCTGCTTCCTGAATAATTCTGTCCGCTTCCGCCTGTGCTGCCGGAATCTGCTCATTGCGATACTTATTTGCATTGTTTACCGCAGTTTCACTTTCCTGTTTTGCCGTTTCCACAGCCTTAAAAGCCTGCATAACTGCTTCTGTAGGAGGTTCCGCATCCTGAATTGTAATATTTACCAACTGGATACCGATATCACGCTCTTCCAGTTTTTGGATAATCATCTCTTTGATCTGTGCCTGGATTTCATTTTTACCCGTAGTCAAGACACTGTCTACGCTATAACTTCCAATGACATTACGAATACAAGACTGGGAAATTTTCTTAAGAATTTCCACAGGTTCTTCCGATGCATACAGCGCCTTTACAGGATCTGATACCCTATATTCCACAAAAAAATCCACATTTACGAAATTATAATCCGATGTAATCATCAACGACTCATCTTCTTCACTTAAATTAGTGGAGGTAGAATAACCGATAGAGAATCCCTGAATTGTGGTATTTACCTTTTTTACCTGCTGGATAAAAGGAATCTTAAAATGCAAGCCTGCTTCCGTTACCGCCTCCGGCTTACCGAAGGTAACCAACACCGCCTGCTCCTGCTCACGGATGGTATAGGTACTCTGAAATATCAGAATACCTATCACAATCACCACAGCCGCAAGGGTAATGATTTTGCCTATGCCCTTAGGCATTTTTATATCATTCTTCTTTTTACTTTTTGATCTGCCATCGCTGGTAAACCGTTCAAATCCTTTTTTGTCTGCCATCTTTTACCTCTTACATATTTTCGTTTACATATATCTGTACACGGCTCTGAATAATATCCGCAGCCTGTTGTGCAGTCTTCTGTCCGGCAAAGAACGGAGCTGCTTCTTCAACGATAATGTCAATAATGGACGAATCATAATAATACATCTTATCTACCGATAACACATACTCTTTTACTTCCTGTGCACGTTCTGCAGTCAGGGGCTTAATAATAATTTCCTTATCACCAATCCAATATGTGTCGTCATATTCCACTTTATTTCCGTCATCATCGATCCAATAGGGTCTCTGCTGCGCCTCTTTTAACTGTTCATCCATTACCTTAAGATTTAAAGGTGCACCATAGCCAAGTTCCTGCTGTCCTTCATAGGTATAGAACTGTCTCATAAACTGCCATGCTTCTTCCGGATGTTCACAATCCTTGGAAATTGCCATCTGGAAATAAGGATAAATCACACCAACATTTTCTCCGCTTCCGGGGAATCCTACAAAGGCCACTTCCTCACCATACACACCCTGCTCGGTCCAGCCCATATTATTAAAATAACCTACCGTATAGTATTGCAAAAATGCTTTATTATCACGGATTGCGGTTTCGGATTCCATCCAGTAATTTTCATCCATATTTTCCCAATCAATTTCTTCCGGATAGTGTTTTGCATATTCCAACAATTCACAGAAAGCAGGAGAATTGAATTCGCACTTTCCTGTTTTTAAATCCAGGAAATCCGAATAATTCATTTCCATAGCAAAACGAAGTATATCGTCTCTCGTAGCATCACGGAACGCCGCAACATTGCCGTGTTCCTGCTCAATCTGACGTAACTCTGCCAAAGTAAGCGTTTCACCGTTAGGTACCAGTGATTTCTTTATCGCCATTGTGCTGATGTTAAACGCACCGGTTAAAATAAACGTATCTTCGCCTCTGGAACCCAATGCTAAAATATTGGGCGCCATATCCTCTTTATTTACATCAGGATCTGCATCAATATAGGGATTCAGATTCAAAAATACACCCTTGTCAATAAAACTATCCACCGGCATACCGCTGTTAATTACAACAATATCAGGAGCATTTGATGTAATAATATCATTATTAAACATCTTCTGACCTGCATTCCAGTCTGACTCGTTATTGTACTCATAATATTCAATCATACGGATACGATACTGATCACTGGCTTTGTTAAAAGCAATAACCTTACTGCGGATTTCGTAATCCGTATACACCATACCCATAGTAATGATTGTTTTGTCCACCACTTCCTCGGGTGGAACTTTTTCCATAAAAGAAACGGAAGGTTCCCATGTTTCCGGGTCATTTACCACTGTCACAATTCGTGTCTCATCAATCGGAATACAGTAGTTTACATAATTATAATCAATATCTGAATCTACATAATCCAGAATCTTTTTATTTTCCAATGTATCAAAATCATATGTATATACACCTTTATCGGTACTGTAATACATATCATGACCTGCTCCGGCTCTTGCACTTCCCCAGAATTCATCCGGCACTTCAATAGCCGGTCCGATTTTTACCTGCTGTGTATCCACCATATGGAATGCACTTTCAGAAGATTCTCCGCCTTCTGTCCAAATAAAAACATAAGGGACACCTTCTGCAGTTACAAACAGGCTCTCTACCCATTGATTGTCATTAAATTCAACCTGTCCCACCTTCTTTAAAGATGAATTTAATACAACCAGATTTCTATCGCTAAGCAGACAGATATCACCGTTTGCCGCAATACCCATACCGTGTAATCCGTAATACTCGCCTTCTTTCAGTCCCAAATCCAGTTCCTCACGGCTGACAAGTTCACCCGACTTGGTATACACATTCATATAAAATTTCGTTTTATATACATAGTTCTCGGGATCACTATAATCTTCCTCTGTATATTCGGTTACAATGATATAATTTCCATTGTTTGGATCAATGGACATACCGCAACTGTATTCCTTTTCAGGCAAGTCAATCGTCATAACAGACATTCCGGTTCCTCCAAAGGAAGTTTTTCCGAAATTTAACTTGTAATAAAAACTATAATTATCTTCAGGAATATATTCCACTTCCGGCATCATAGGATCGTTTATAATAACATCCTCTGTTCCAAGTTCTTCTTGAACTACACCTTCTTCTGCGTTATCTTCCACAATTTCTTCTGCCACATCATCATCAGCAATGATTCCCTGTTCCTCCGTACTCGGATTCACAACAGTTGCATCCTCTTCGTAAGGTACCGGCTCCCCACCGGGCATAATTTCTCCGCCCTCTTCGCCAAAAATGTCCACATATTCAGACCATACAACAATTACATCCTCACCATCCACAAGCACATTCTCAAACCAGTCTGTTTCCGGATCCATTTTACCGATTTCCTTAAAAACCGCTTCTTTTGCATTCGCCGAATCAGAAGCCTGTGCCAATGCATCACTGGAATTTTCTTTTCCGCCTTTACCAAAGCATGCAGTTAAAGAAACCATCATAGTGACCGACAGCGCCACACAAATTGATTTTTTCAACTTTCCTTTCATAAAATTCTCCTCCTTTACACTTTTTGACTGAAAGTACATCCTATGTCCATACACAGAACATTTATAAAATCATATTTCCCACAAATTTAATCCTCATTGTACGTTTCCAATTCAGCCGCTTTTCGAGCCGTTTTTTTTCCTTTGGAATTTTTAATCCAAATACGTACTTTCTCACAGGCAGATTCCCAAATTCTAAGAAACGTCTGTGCCGTAGGTTTATGATTTATTATCCAAATCATACCCTTTATTCCCCAATAAATCAATAGTATCAGACTTAAAACCGCCTGCCAGAGCGCCACCTCCATCAACTGTCCTTCTTTGTATCTGGCGAGGTTCTCCCAGAACGGCAACACAATATCATCCGTCTTCATGGTTCTTGCGGCGCGTTCTTTCCAAACATTGTATAAGGAAATATAAGAAAAGCGATTGGAATTTTCAACCATTTTCACATTTTCTTCAGAACTTAAATTTATTTCCAACATACGGTCCATTGCAAAACCGTCCACCGG
>JAZNLG010000037.1:0-4576 GCA_045578965.1 Lachnospiraceae bacterium
TCTTCATTGCAGTCATCTCCCATAACCCCTAGTTTCTCTTCAATTATGCCGATGTGGCAGTGTGCCTCAATCATTCCCGGCATTATCCAGGCGCCTTTTACATCCAGAATCTCTTCTCCTGCTTCCGGTATGGGACATTCTGACATATTGCCTACCGCATCTATAATTTTTCCTTTTATATGCACAAATCCGTTTTGATAGTTTTGCGCTTCCATTGTATAAATTTGTCCGTTAATAATAAGCATAAAAAAACCACTCCCGTTTTTTCTTTAGTGTAAACGAAAATGGTTTCTTTTATTCTAAATCTCCATATACTTGGCATCCTGTAAATGCATTTGCGTATGTAAGAATACTCTGTCATTCTTCATGATTTTCATATTACCGTTTGGAATCAATGCCTTATTTCGTCGCTTTACCAAAACAATAACGGAATGTCTGCTGATATCCAAGTCTTTAATCTTTTTATTCACCCAAGGATGAGCCGCCTTAATGACAATTTCTTTCATTTCTATCTTCTCTTGCTCATCAAAAGGTTCCGCGCCCAAAACAACAACGTCTCCGGCTTCCAATTCCGCCCCACCGTTTGGAATCAAAAACTCGTCATCACGCTGAATTAATGAAATAATAACGCCTACAGGCAAGTCCAAATCAGCGATGCGCTTTCCGTTCCATACATCATTGGCATCCACACGCACCTTAATGAAATTCATATCTTCTTCATATCCGTATTCATTTCGCTTCTTTAAATTCGTATACTGGTCCACAAAACCTGCGGAAATAATACCGGTAGGAATCGCAACCATACCTACACCTAAGAAGGATATGAAAATACCTAAGGCCTTTCCCCAAAAGGTAATCGGATAGATATCTCCGTACCCGATGGTTAACAGTGTAGACGTTGCCCACCATAACCCGGAAAATGCATTCTGAAATACTTCCGGCTGTGCCTCATGCTCCAAACTGTACATACAAAGACTGGATGCCACCATTAATGTTAAAATAATGAAAACCGACGAAATCAACTGTTGCTTTTTACTCACCAAAACATGAGTGATAACATTCAGTGAATCATAATACGCATTGATGCGGAACAGTCTGAAAATACGTACAATTCGAATCATACGGAATGCAATGGTTCCCTGCGGAAAAATGACCGGCAGGAAGTAAGGAAGGAACGAAAGCAAATCTACAATACCCATAAAAGAAAAAACGTATTTACGAATTGCCTTCCACTCATTCTTCTCTTTATACATGCATCTTGCAGTAATAAGTCTGAAAATATAATCAATCACAAAAAAGGCAACAGTAACTGCTTCAATGACTAGCAAAATCGGCTCATATTGTTCCCGAATCGTTTCATACGTATGTAAAATACTTACCGCCAAGTTTAATACAATGGCAATTACATTAATATAGTCATATCCACGACTTACCCAGTCTAAATCGTATCCTACGTCTATAATCTGGAACAATCTCTGCCGTCTTTTTAACCACTTTTTACTCACAACAATTCCTCCCGTTGTAGTGATTTACAATAAACTCTCATCCGGCTTATAAAAAGGCAACGGTTTTAACTTAAACGCATTCATTTTATTCATGCGGTCAATCTTTGCCTTGGTCTCTTCATCTTCACATACACCGGTTCTGATATATTTATCAAGTACCGCGTAGGTAAAGCCAATTTTATCTTCGTCTGACATACCGCTCAATCCGTCAGAAGGCACCTTATGAACCAGATTAGCCGGTAATCCGAGGTAATCTCCCACCTGCAATACTTCTTCCACGGTAAGCCCTGCAATGGGTCCGAAATCCCCGGCAGAATCGCCGTAGCGGGTAGAATATCCGATCCAGTCTTCTGACAGGTTACAGGTATTTACCACACGACCGTTTAAGGTCTGGGAAAATGCATATAAAGTAGTCATACGAAGTCTGGGAGCAAGATTAATAATAGCCTGATTGCTGGGTTCTAAACCTGCTGCCTTAATACTTGCCAAGGTATTGTCATACGCATCTTTAATATTGGATGTATAATTACGGATGCCGAGATGTTCCACCAACTGTCTGGAATCTGCAATATCGCACTGCTCACCGTTTGGCATCAGAATACCTACTACTCTGTCCTTTCCAAGAGCTGCCACACAAAGTGCTGCCACAATGCTGGAATCCTTACCACCTGAAATACCGATTACTGCGTTACAGCCTTTGCCGTTTTCTTCAAACCAGTCCTGAATCCATTTGATAATTTCTGCCGTCACCTTTTCTACTTGAAACATAGTCTCCTCCGCATTCTTTACATTTATTTTTTATATTCATTCTTTCATTCGAAATAATTGGTTCACGCTTGCGCTACTTTTTTAAATTTTACCACTTGCCATGTTAAAATACAACTTTCGATTGTAGAAATATCGATTTTATAGTAAAATAATTCTATATAGCCGAATGTATTATAAATACATTCGAGCCCCCCGACGAAGGAGGAAAGATTATGCTTGCAACACTCATCCCTTTATTTGATGAAAATATGTCAGTTAGGGCGTATTCGTTATTCTCACAGAAGAATAACTATTTCTTGGAGCCCAGTTATATCTCTACCGGCTTACTGGACGGTGCCGGACGCATTAACGGTTTAGAAATCATTGACAGTATGGGAATCGAAACTTTATCCAGCGATAAAGAAATTTTTGTGCCCATTAATAACATTGCTATTTTTACCGATATTTCGGAAGAATGTAAGGCTCCTCATGAGCGTATTGTTCTTTTAATCGACAATTCCATCCTTCCCAATGAAATGTATATCAATCGTATGAAAGAATTAAAAGAACAGGGATATCGTTTTGCAATTCGCAAACTGCCGGTACCTTCTTTTGAAGACTATCGCCAGATTCTGCTTTTATGCAGTTATATTTTCCTGAATCATCAAAAAATAGACATTAACATGGCCAAAATTTATTTTACCAAGTTGTATCCCAACATTAAATTAATCGCGGGAAATATCAAAACAACCGAGGAATTTGAGAAGTTAAAATTCCAGGGCGGCTATACCTTCTACGAAGGCGAGTTCTATCGTACTCCCGTAACGGAAGGCGAAACCGATGTAAACCCTTTGAAAATTAATTATATTCACTTGTTAAACATCGTAAACGAAGAGAACTTTGATTTGACCGATGCTGCGGACGTAATCGGCCGCGATACCGCTTTGGTTATTTCATTGTTAAAAATCGTAAACCGCATGTCCATTAATTCGGAAATCACTTCCATTCGTCACGCAACCGCGATGCTTGGCCAGCGTGAATTAAAGAAATGGACTACCACAGCGGTTACCAAGCAACTTTGCCTGGACAAACCTAACGAAGTAACCCGTTTGTCTCTCCTTCGCGCGAAGTTTGCCGAAAACCTTGCACCCGTGTTAAATATGGCAATGAAGTCTCAGGAATTGTTCCTGATGGGTCTGTTCTCCGTATTGGATATTATGCTTGATAAACCGATGGAAGAAGCTCTGGATATGGTTATCGTATCCAAGGACATCCGCAAAGCCCTCGTAAAACATGACGGCCCGCTTTCTCTTGCCTACTATTTTATTTTACAGTATGAAAATGCCAACTGGCAGGAAGTATCTCGTATCATGTTAATCCGTGAGATTGACATGAACGACGTATACAATGCTTACTGCGACGCCCTGAAGTGGTATCGCAGAATTTTCAGTGAATAATTGAATCAGGATACACAAAGGATAAATCCTCCTTTTATGATAGCATTGTAAAAGGGACACATAAACCTAATTTGTACCTTGGGAGGTAAACATGGCATATCAGATTTTATTGGTGGAAGATGATTCTCAAATCCGCGAAGTAATCTGCGATTATTTCCAGGATAAAAGCGAAGGTGAAATGGTGATGCACGCCTATGATAACGGCGATGACGCCTTAGCCGCCATCTACGAGAACGAATTTGACCTGTGCATACTGGATGTCATGTTACCCGGTGCAGACGGCTTTGAAATCTGCCGTACCATCCGCAAAGACAGTATTGTTCCTATCATGTTTATCACGGCAAGAGGCCGGGAAGAAGACGTTCTCTACGGCTACCAGCTGGGCTGTGATGACTATGTGGTAAAACCCTTCTCTCTTGCGGAATTCTATGCCAAAACCCAGGCGCTCTTAAAACGCGCCAAGGGTATGGTGGCAGGACCTTGGTTATCATGTGGTGAAATTGCCTTGAATCCCTCCCGCTATAAGGTAACGGTAGAAGGTCATCCCATTAATTTACCGCCCAAGCAGTTTGCACTTCTTAAATATTTGATGGAGAACAAAAATACCGTCGTCCCCCGCGAAACCCTATTAGTCAAAATCTGGGGTTACGATTACGAAGGCGGTGAACGCGTGGTAGACAACCACATCAAGAAACTCCGCCATGCGGTGGGGCCTTACAAGAAACAAATCAAAACCGTCATTACCAAAGGCTACAAAATTACGGATTAATGTGTTTTCCGCTCTTTCAATCATAAACGGAAAGGATTTATTTTTATGTCTAAAAATAATAAAAAAAGTCGCGTTGCCCGTCTTGGCAAGCGTAAAAC
>JAZNLG010000038.1:0-27089 GCA_045578965.1 Lachnospiraceae bacterium
GTTTCTTCTCTTCTGTCTCAATACATACTGCAAGTTTATCCTTATATGATCGCCAATCTTTTATAAAAGTGATTGTGTTTTCTGTAATGAAATCTGTATCATTTATTTTTGCTGCATCTTCTAATTCTTTTGCAGACTGACTCAATTCCATTGCACCGATTAATGATGCCGAACTTTTCATGGCATGCACTTTTATACGATAATCCTGTACAGCGTTTCCATCATTGTTGCGCATTTTAGTATAGTACGCATCTAATTCATCCGCATCCCCATCCAGTGTTGTGTACAGAACAAACAAGGTTTCTTTTAAATTTTCTAAATTTGATGCATGTTGCAATGCAATATCCCAATCGATACCATCCACATCAGGCAAAGATATACTCTCATCATTACCAGCACAATCAACCATCTCATATTCTTCTACCAGTTCTTGGGGCAACATGGATACAATCATTTTCTCAAGTTTTTCCGGCTGAATAGGTTTTGATAAATATTCCGTAAATCCTTCTTTTAAATACATTTCATGCGCACCTGAAATTGCATTTGCCGTAAGTGCAATTACCGGGGTATCCTTACACGGATATGTATCCATTGCTTTCATATGATGTAGGGTCTCAACGCCATCCATCTCGGGCATCATATGATCCAAGAAAATCAAATCATACCGTTTTTCCTGTACTTTTTCTAAGCATTCCATTCCGCTCTTTGCTTCATCAATTTGAATTTTTGTCTGTTTCAGAAGATTAATAAATACAGTGCGATTGATTGTATTATCATCCACTACAAGTACATGTGCATTGGGTGCCGTAAATGAAACCCGATATTTATAATCCGAAGCATGTTGTTTGATTCGTTCTTCCAAATTACCAATCGGTTCATTGTTTACAATCCATTGTTTTAATACAAAAGAAAAACGACTTCCTTTGCCATATTCACTTTCAACCTTTAGCTCACTATCCATCAGTTTCAGCAATTGCATGGTAATGCTGATGCCCAAACCGGTTCCTTCAATATTTTTGTTTTTTTCTTCTTCAATACGTTCAAAACGGGCAAATAATTTTGAAATATCTTCTTCCTTAATACCGATTCCGGTATCTTCCACAACAAAAGTAAGGCATACTTCATTATCCTGTATATCGCCAGTAACATTTAAACTAACAGAACCTTCCTTGGTATATTTTACGGCGTTGTTTAAAAGATTGATCAAAATCTGACGAATTCTGCCCTCATCGCCAAATAATCTGCTGGGAATTGCTTTTTCTACGGAAACAACGGTTTTTAATCCTTTATTTTCCGCCTTCATCATAATCATATTAACAGCATCGTGTATCATACTGCTAAAATCATATTCCACCGGTACAAGTTCCATTTTGCCGGATTCAATCTTTGAAAAATCCAAAATATCATTAATCAATGCCAACAAAGTCTGTCCTGCATTCTGAATGTTTAACGCATATTCTTTAATGGACTCATCGTTACTTTCTCTTAAAATCATAGCATCCATGCCTAATACAGCATTAATAGGCGTTCTGATTTCATGTGACATATTCGCCAAAAACTTGCTTTTCGCCTCGTTGGAAAATACCGCCTTCTGTTTTTCTTTTTCCGTATGTAAAATATCTTTCATTGTATTTACAAACGCAATGGCAAGAATAACCACTAATCCTATTGCAATAAAAGATCCGCTAAACTGATTTGTCCACGTAAAATAAATAACCAATTGAACAACAGCCATAATACATGTTATAAAAATACCAAGTGCAACTAATCTGTAGTTTTTAATATGTCCGGTAAAAATATCTATTACTAAAGTAATTGCCAGCAATGAAATCGATATCACGCAAAAAATTGCCATATATTTTATGGTATCCGTAAAATCAACAATATTAAAGATATGCAGACTTGTACATACAAAGAAATCCAATAAATCAAGTATTGTCGCAATTATATACGCTTTCTCGTATCTTCTTTGTTGTACACCATTCATATAAAACATAAATGGTATCGGGAGAAGCATTACCATAAAAAATGCCATATCACTGATTACCGATATACTCGGGAATAAAATTTGTCTGAACACCGAATTGGCCAAAATCCATACCGAGGCCAAAAATACTGCCCATCCCAAATATTCAATGTCAAAGTTTTTCTTATATGAAATTCTCAATGAAAAACTTATAAAAATAGTAGCAACGCTTAATATCATCATAAAAATGGAAATCAGAAGCTCTACACCATAAATCTCCCAAAAATATAACCAGACATCCCATTTTTCACCATAAAAAATGTCATGAAACACACCACTGTAAGAAGAATCTGTTTGTTCTTCTATTCTGATGATTTTTCCCGCATCCTCTGAATTTAGTTCAATAAATACCCATGCAACAGCACTGACTTTACCAAAAAGGCGTGTTTCGGAAGTGCTATAAGTATAACGGAGTGCATCATCTATGTATACATTCATTTCCTGCTTTGAACTGCGAATGCACAGATACAAATTATCATCCACATTCTCAGGCAATGTATTCTCTACAACAATAAGTTCATTTCGTTCTGCAGGGCATTTACCCGGAATTTGAATTTCTTCACGGGTACCGTCATCTTTTATCCATACCCAACCATCCGAAAACGGGTAAAACGCACTCTCCTCTACTCGATTTTCGGCAGGCATAAAAATCTCACCCAAAATCCAATATAATAAAACTCCTATAACACACAACATAAATATGAATTTTACAATCTTAATTGGTTTTAATTTTTCTGACATTTTCAGTTCTCCTAACCGGGTTACTTTTATAATATAACACTGTTTTCATTTAATAATAATGTTCTTTGTTATTATCTAATATATTATCTTCATAGTTTATTATATAAAATTTCTTTTCACTTCACAATCCCCGAAAAAGCACAGAAACATATTAAAAAAGAGCAACATCATAATAATGTCGCTCTTTCATTCTTCATCATATTATTTTATAAAATGTCCAACCATTCCTACTCTACAGAAACAATATAGTAGTAAATCGGCTGTCCGCCATACTGAAGTTCAACATCCAAATCAGGATATTTTGCTTCAATTTCTTCAGATAATGCAGTTGCATCTTCTTCAGAAATATCTTCGCCGTAGTAGATGCTGATTAATTCGTCACTGTCTTCGTCTACCATTTCGCTAATCATTTCAAGGGTAACATCCTTCATTTCCTTGCCTACGGAAAGGATGCCCTTATCGCCGATACCCATATAATCGCCCTGGGCAATCTTCTTGTCGTCGATTTCGGTATCACGAACCGCATAGGTTACCTGGCCGGTCTTAACATTCCCCATTTCGGAACCCATCTGCTCTTCGTTCTCATCCGGAGCAATATCAGCCATAAAATTAATTACCGCTGTAATACCCTGGGGAATTGTCTTGGTAGGAATTACAATAATCTTCTTATCCTGTGTCAAATCTCTTGCCTGATTTGCTGCCATAACAATGTTCTTATTATTCGGAAGGATAAAAATATTGTCTGCATTTACTTTATCGATGGCATTCAACATATCCTCTGTACTGGGATTCATTGTCTGACCGCCTTCGATGATGTAATCAACGCCTAAACTCTTGAAGATTTCGTTGATACCTTTACCAACGGAAACTGCGATAAAACCATATTCCTTGCGGGGTTCATCAGCCTTAGGTGCTTCTTCCGCGCCTTCTTCAGACTTGATTACCATTTCATTATGTTCCAAACGCATATTGTCAATCTTTAAGTTAGAAAGCTGACCATATTTTAACGCTCTCTGGATTGCAAGACCGGGATCGTTGGTGTGTACGTGTACCTTAACGATTTCATCATCCGCAACCACAACGATGGAATCACCGATTGACTCTAAGTAATCTTTGAAATCCATCTCGTGCTTTACATTAAATGTCTTGCTTAAAAGAATGATAAATTCTGTACAATATCCAAACTTAATGTCAGAAGTTGCAAGATTTTCCATACCTGCTGCAGAAGTTTTCTTAGAAGAACCGCTTGATGCTTTTAAGGTAAAATCGGTTACTTTGCCAAGATAAGCATCATATGCGCCTTTTAACACTTCCATAAGCCCCTGTCCGCCGGAGTCTACAACGCCGGCCTGCTTTAATACAGGCAATAAATCAGGGGTTGTGCTTAACACATAATCTGCGTGCTTAATTACTTCATCGATAAATTCTTCCATATTTTCGCAACCGTTATCGGCAAGTTCTTTTGCCTTGGTTGCTGCGCCTGCTGCAACAGTAAGAATGGTACCCTCTTTGGGCTTCATTACTGCCTTATAAGCAGTCTGCACTGCCTTGTCACAAGCCATAGCCAATACGGGAATTGTGATTTCATCATATTCCTGTGCCACTTTCGTAAAACCACGGATTAACTGGCTTAAAATAACACCGGAGTTACCTCTTGCACCGCGAAGAGAACCGGAAGAAATCGCTTTGCAGGCTGTCTGCATAGACTTTTCGCCCAAGTTATTCAATTCCTTAGCTGCTGACATAATTGTCAAAGTCATATTTGTACCGGTATCACCATCCGGAACGGGGAATACATTCAATTCGTTGATATATTCCTTTTTGCTTTCCAAATTTTTAGCGCCGGCAAGAAACATCTTCGCAAGCAATTCGGCATTTATAACATTAGTAGCCACTTTGTAAGTCCTCCTTAATCAACCACCTTAACGCCTTCAATGTATACGTTAACTTTTTCTACATCCAAACCGGTAAACTGTTCAACTTTGTATTTTACTTCGCTCATAAGATTGTTTGCAACGGCCATAATACTAACACCAAATGCAACAATAATATGAAGATTCAAAGTCATTTTATTATTTTCAACTTTTACTGTGATTCCCTTTGATGCGCTGTCTTTCTTTAAAAGACCAACAAATCCGTCTCTCACATTCATGGCTGCCATACCAACAACGCCATAGCATTCCATAGCAACGCTACCTGCATAATTTGCAATTACATTGCTGTCTACTAAAATACTACCCATATGAGTATCCATAGAACCTTTCATAGTTACGCCTCCTTAATTCCTAAAGTCGGTATTTTTTGCATCTATGTATGCCTGGACATACAAATGCTTATATATTATAACCTTTTTTTATAAAAAAGAAAACAAAAATCTTTGAAGTTATAATATTTTAATACTTTTATATGTCACTTTTATAGGCATAAATAAAAACATACCTTAAAAATATCATCCAAATGTTAAAATAATGTTAATATAAATACCCATAAAAAAACCGCCGAAACACTTCAGCGGTTTATAATCAGATTATAAAATAAAATTATGCTCTTTCAACGCGACCTGACTTTAAGCAGTTTGTACATACGTGCATAGTCTTAGTTGCACCGTTTACTTTACATTTTACTCTTCTGATGTTGGAATTCCAAATATGATTGGAACGTCTATGAGAGTGGCTTACATTATTTCCGAAATGAACGCCCTTATCACAAATTGCACATTTTGCCATGATTGCACCTCCTCAGCATAAATTGAGTTCACTGACTCGCAACATTGATATATTATCAAAACTTTATCAAGAATGCAAGAAAAATTTTCAAATATTTTAAAATTCTGTAAAAACCTGTTCTTTATCCGTGAAAAAACACCACCGTAATGTCTCGATGATGTTTTATTTCTTTACCATGATTTTCTCTCAATCCCTAAGTCATGCTTCAAAACTTCATACTCACGATTGATCTGCTGTAAGGTATCATTATCACCGCTTAAGTTGTCCGGATGAAAAATTTTAATCAAATCCTTATAACGTTTCTTTAATGCGAGTTGATTGGTAATACCCTTAAAGAAAATTCCCTGTCTGTATTCCAAAGGTCTGGTCTTAGGCAAACTGTTTCTTGCATCTTCACGATAACGATTGAATTGCTTTTTTTCCGTTTCCAGTTTCTGCCTGTCCAAATCCAACTGACGAAATGATTGTTCTAATACCCTCTGCTTCTTTTCAAAAAAAATGGTATCTTCTTCCAACCTTCTGCGCTGTTCCTGGAGTTCCTTCTTGATTTCTTTGGCCTCCTGATTTAACATTTTGCGCTCATTTTCAATCTCTTTACGTGTCTCTTCCAGTTTTTTCTGTTCGATGCCGAGCCGGTCATACATTTCCTCCAGCTCTGACTTATCCGTCTTAATACGGACATTCTCACGAAACAACTGGACTTTGTATTGCTCTAATTCTTCCGGCGAAGAGGCATCTCTTAAGATACTGATAAAATTATCCATCGATTATCCCCACTCTACGTTTCCTCTAATCGTAGCAATATAAATGATATCCAAGAACCAACAAAAGCGAGATGATGATACAACCTACAAATTTATTGGAAATAAATAACATCAAAAGCATTCCCATAGACATTGCCATCAAGAATGCGCCGATTCTTCTTTTCATATGAAACATCCGCAATTCTTCTTACTGCATTATATGCGGATTAATCACAAATTAAGCCTGTTTCTCTTCAATCACATCAGGAAACGCAGCCTTTTTTACTTCTTCTTCCTTAATTTCAGCCGCTTTGCTGCCTCTTTCCTGGAATCTGTCAACCAAATCAGGAATCATATCAAGAATCTTGGTTACACTGTCTTGATTCTTAATATTAACAAGTTTACTGTGACCGTTGCTGATAACAAGAATTGCACTGGGAGTCATTTTACCGTTTAATGCGCCGGCACCGCCCTTGTTCTTGTCCCCGTGTAAGCAACCAGCCTGTACACCAAACGATACATCCACCAAAGGAACAATAATGGTATCCCCGATAGTAGTCGCATCCCCTACAACAGTCTTGGTAGACAAAAATCCATCCATACCCTTCATTAACGAATCAACAACATTGTTAAAATTACTCTCTGCCACGTCTCTTGACCTCCCGTCTGATTAATCTGATTAACTTTCTTATATTTCTGTCCGCAAACAGCGTCCAACCGGCCCACATCATGGCAAACATTTGAAAATGTCCGGAAAGTGACGCATCCAAATAAAATACCTTATTCTCCATATCCGGTGTAAACTTAATCTTTTTACCATAGTATGGATAAATCATACAATAATATCCATATACCTTCATCGTAGAAGCCGGATCACCGGAACCGTATTCAATAACCGCCTTTAATCGTCGCGGGCGGATATGCTTCAAAAACTTCAATCCAACCTTCCATAATTTCCGAATAGCCGGCTTAATACATGGATGTTGAATTAATTTATAATAATACTTAATTTCTTTGTATTTTTTCTTGGCTTTATGAATAAACTCTTCCACAGAACCTTTTATATTATAACACTTATCACGACATTTTAAAATAAGTTCTTTGATTTTATCAATAAAAGCTTTGATTTTTTTAAAGAATGGCAATTTCTCAAACGCATCTTCTTCTGAAGTATCATTTAAACGTTCCTCTATTTCGCGATCAATATCCGCTTCAGACAACATTTCACTGTCCTCATAACCATCCTCAAAAAACTCACCTTCACTCACATAAGAATCTTCTAAAGACTTACTGTTTTCTGATGTTGCATCCGTCAACGTATCATCTGCATTTATTGCAGAAGCGTCGGACTCATCCGTTCCGTTCTCTGTCTCTTCCGAAAGAGAATCCCCTGTCGTTTCATCGGTATCTTTCTCTTCTGTAGGCCATAGTTTATATTTATAAACCGGAATACCCATCACTCTTACTACCAGTTTAGCCTCACCGTCATAGGTGACCGTAGCAGTCAAGAACCCCAGCAACCATAAAATACGAACAGCGGCATTGAATTCACTTTCATCTTTATGCGCCTTAATTCGATAAGAAAATGGCCACAAGAACACAAGCAACGTAAGTAATAACGCAAGGCCTATAACGGAAAGAAGTATAATGCCTATGATTTTTAAAATAAGTAAAATCACTTCCACCCTTACTCTTCACCTGCCTGTTCCACAATGATAAATTCATATCGTTTAAAATATGCCTTTTTTAAAGACTCTGTCCGCTCCCGGAAATATGCGGTTACATCTGCATTTCCGGTCTTTTCTACAGTCTCTTCGATAATGTTAACTACAATATTCTCAGCACTGTCTTTATTCTTGGCAAGTCCGATAATCAGCGGATAATTACCTGTTTCCTTGTAATACTTCTGTTTAAAGGCCTTACAATCAAAGTATTCCACTCTTCCGCTGGTTTTAGACAATACAATTACATAAGTTCCGGAAGGATATTTTTCGTTTTTGAATTTGCGACGTATTTCTTTAAAGTTCTTGGATGTCTGCTCATCCATATATAATTGTCTGCAAAACATATCCTTCCTCCTTTCTACGCAAAAAGGAAAGCCCAGCTTCTAACCGGTAACTTTCCTCCTGAAAATCGTTCTTTAATAGTATTTCTTGCTGCCCCAGAGATTCTTCTTCTTCAAAGAAAGATAATCGTTGTATGCTTTCTCCAAAATCTGCTTCTCATTTGGGAACTTTAGCAAATGATACGCCTCATGATACTTATAAAAGCCCGAATCCACAAAAAATTCCTCGCGCTGCGGTTTACTGTAATAACTGTCAGCCATCATCAAATACCAATGTACTTCTTTATCAACAACCTCTTCCGGTGTTGTAAAAGAATATTCACTCTTGCCTACGTACTTTATAATGGACGCTTTGGCTCCGGATTCCTCCAGCACCTCTCTCAATGCCGTATCCTTAAATTCTTCGCCTTCTTCTACAGTTCCTTTTGGCAAAACCCAGCCTTCATAACGATTCTTGTAATTCTTGTACAAAAGCAAAATCTTACCGCGAAATATAACCACACCGCCACAGCTCACTGCTTCGCTCATAATGCAATTCCTCCTGTTGGTGTGAACGTAAAAACTATTAAAAAGTATATCCTATTTCACGGAATTATGCAAGTTATATGTAATATCCGAGAAAATATATTATTCTTTTATCATTAAGCATATATTGAATACTTACTTCACTTCGTCTATATTCACATAGTACTGATTGGGCTTCTCCGGATTTATATATATTGCAATCTCCTGTCCCGGCTTAATTTTATCAAACAAATCTTCTTTTACTCTAAAACTTGAATATCTGTAAATGACCTGTTCTTCCGCTTTTTCAACATCACAAATTAACCAAAACTCATCCTTTGCATACTTATAATCGATAAAATCAATCGTTTTTACAACTGCCCAAATACGATTGTCTTCGCAAATCCATTTCAGATTCGGTTTCATTCTTTTCGGATTTGTAATTTTGTTTTTGATCATAAAAAACAAAGGTAATCCAAACAAAAGAATAGCAGGTAAGCCATAAATGCAAAAAATAACAATCAATGTGCTAATTTCCATTAACCCTGCATTATGATATGAAATCCCCACACCGACACCCATAATAATACAGCCTAAAACACTCAAAAAAATACCGGATAAAACAACGATAAGAATCCATTCTATCGTAACGGCAGTTTTTGACTTTTCGAACAATGCATTTTTTCGATTTATAATGCGCATCCCGGTCTCATCATCGGTTTCTTCAAAATAATAGTTTTCTGTTTTATCCTTTACTACATTGTTATCTTGTTCATTTTCTTCCGTTTTATATATTTCATTGATTTCGAATTCACTAAGTTCGGAAACATTTATTCTTTGTTCCAAATCCACATAATAATCCTGTGAATCCTCCGGATTAACATAAACCGCAATCTTGTCCCCTTCTTTAAATTTCAGGAACAAATCTTCTTTTACTTTCTCACTGGTATATCGGTATATTGTCTGACTTGCAGCATGCATAACATCGCAAACAAGCCAATATTCATCTTTGGTATAAGAATGATCAATATAATCAATCTTTATAACCGTTGCCGGAACACAATGATCTTTTGTAAGCATGTCTTTTTGTATTCGAAGAAATTTCTTATATTTCAATATACTTCTTAATTTAAGAAACAGAGGGATACCAAAAATCAAAAGTGTGGGAGATCCAATTACTGCCCACGCAAGACACCAGGATGCCCCATAAGTATTCCCTTCCAAATGATATGAAATTGCTTCTATAACAAAAAAGAGAATATCAAAAAAGAAAAACGAAAACAAAACAAACAACAACACAAGTATCACATAGTCAAAAACATCTATCTGCTTCTTTTGTTTACTGCTCACATTGTATTCTATAATACGCATACCTGTTGTTTCATCTGTTTTTATATTATAATTCTGCATTTCCACATTCACCTTTCACATGACGCCAATCATAAATCCGACCTATAACACAATTATTTTCATAATTACATAATTTCATTTAAATTTACATAGTAATCGTCCGGGTCATCATAATTAACATATACTGCAACCTGATCGCCCGGTGCAATTCTTGCATACAAATCTTCATATACTTTATTACTTGTGTACCTGTAAATGGTATTTTCCTCCTTACTTACCACCTCACAGATAACCCAATGCGGGCAAATACCGTCAATTTGAGTGCTGTAATCCACATCAATCAACTTAACAGTTGCCCAAATACACTGTCCTGTATATTCCAGTCCTTTGTTTTTCTTTCCGGAAAAGGCTTTTAATGCCAAAGGTAAAAAGGAAATAACCGCCGGAATAATAATAAAACCAACACCTACAATCATTACGGTTGTAAAATCATTCGTCTGTTCCGGATTTACAAGCGCAAATGCACACACAAAAAAGCCAATCAATATAAACGGCATTGTAAAAATAATTCGATATATTATCTTTAAAATCTTTTGAAAATTCTCACGATTCTCATTGTACATGATTGATTCCTTCCATACTATCTTTATATTTCGCGTCAAAAACAGCAGTTTCCAAATCCATATAAAAGATGGTAGGGTCCACCTTATCAACGTAAATCGGCATCAAATCTCCTTCTTTCAGCCATTCAACATCATAACTGTATATAGTCTCCGAACAATAAGTATGCATAAACCCTTTTTTATGATTTGGATTCATTACTTCAATTCGATATCCGGGAACATCATTCGAATATGAATTCGTAAATATAATATTGGCAATCGGCAACCTTGTCATAATACCGTTTGCCATAACATCACAATTCATTTTATTTTTCTTAATTGTGTGAATGGCAATCAATCCTGGAACCAAGCCGAATGGCATCATAAAAACCCCGGTAAACAATAAAGCGAAGAATGCCTCTCCATCTCCTTGAAACAGTAAACCAAAAGCACCAACAACCAGGGCAATCCCTACAACAACAAATACTGCACCAAAAAGCAAAAGAACTATCGTTCCCATACTGATATTTTTCTTTGGTGAAGATATTTGATGTCTTTTCTTTCCTCTCTCTACAATACGCATTCCCGTAGTCTCATCAATCAAAACATCTCCATCCGAACTATTATGTATTACAGCATCCGACACATGATAATCAGCGGTTCCGGTTGAAGAATGAATTACATTATTTACATCATTTTCCTGCATTATATTTCATCCGTTCTTTTCATTTTTAGAAAAAGGAAGAGATTGCTCTCTTCCTTCTCATTGTTTCTACATCTTTTCAATCAAACCTGTAATTTCAGATGCCTCAAAAGGCTTGGTTACAAATTCAGAAGCACCGTTCTTAATTGCTTCCACCATCTTACTCTGCTGTCCGGCAGCAGTAACCATAATGATTTTGGCATTTGCGTTAATCTTCTTAATTTCTTTTAACGCCTCTAAACCATCCATATTGGGCATTGTAATATCAAGAGTGGTAATTTCAGGAGAAAGTTCCTGAAATTTATTCACACCATCCACACCGTCTACAGCTTCGCCTAATACTTCATGACCTGCATTTTCAAGAATTGTTCTTAAAATCTTACGTGATGTTCTTGAGTCATCCACTATTAAAATCTTTGCCATCCTTAAAATTCCTCCTAAAAACCAATCGTTTCATCAAATGCTGTAAGCATATATACAACTTTACCATTCACACAAACGGGTAATACACAAATTTTATCTGCCTTCGCAACGCTTCTTGCATCCTTATAGGAAGGAGGAAGCATATCCATATTGCAAGTTCCGGAAAGTTTGGTGCTGAACATGCCGTTTACACAATTAATAAATTCACCAACTGCATCCAGCGCATCCAAATCTATCTGGGCGAAATCTTCTTGTCCGTAGATGTCTGCAATTGCCTTCAAAGCATCTCCGTCTGCTGCAAAAGAAAGGGTCGCTTCATGATCACCATTCAAATCCTGAAGTGCAAAACGATCCGCTTCAAATGCACTCACTACGGTACCTTTCAAAACATATGTATCCGAATCAATCAAACGAATCAATGCACGAACAGCACCTTGCACCAATTCAGCCTGTAATCCTGTACATTCAGCAGGCAAAAACAGAGGAACAATTCTGTCTGCATCTCCGCTCTTTAATGAATCAATATCCGTAGCCGTGAAAGCATTGGCTTTCTGATACTCCGCCAAAGCCGCATCTGCTTCTTCCGGTGTCATATATTTACAATCATCCAATGCCTGGATAAAAGTAAGATAAGCATTTCCCTGTAATCCTAATAATCTGCCAACCTGTTCGTCTGTTAAATACCCCTTTTCAACAGCGATATCACCATAGCGCTTGTCCATAATTGCCTGTAAGTGATTAACTTCGTCAGCCTGTTCCGGTGTCATAAGTTTCTCAGCCACGGCAATCAAACCTAACTTTACACGAACCTTCTTCTGAGTCTGAATAACCTCATCCAATTGCTCCTGCGTAATCTTGCCGGTTTCCACCAAATAATTTCCAAATAATCGATTAATCATTTTTACCCTCCCAAAACTTTATTTTATAAAAGTTTCATTTATACACTCTAATATAAATATACTACATTTTAACATAAAAATAAAGGAAAATTATGCAGAAAAATATAAAAATACGCTAATTGTAATTACAATTTTATTCTTCTTGCATATATTGTTCAAAATATACATCAAAGAGGCGTTTTGCGATAGGAACGGCATAGTCACCACCGGTTCCGGCTTCCTCAACAATAATGGTTACGCACACTTTCGGATCCTCTGCCGGAGCAAAGCCCGTAAACCATGCATGGCTGTCTCCTTTTGCCGTACCAAATTCTGCAGAACCGGTTTTTCCGGCACTTGTATAATCTGCCGAAGTAAGGAAATCACCGGTACCGTTTTCAATTACTCCCGTCATAAGTTCAGTTAAATAAGCCGCTTCGTCCTTTGTCATCAACGTATCATATACTTTGGGCTCATACTCTTTTACAATTCCGCCGGATGTACTTTCAATTCTTGAAATCACCTGCGGGGTCATAACTTTACCCTCATTTGCGATTGCACAGGTAATCATATTCAAATGCAACGGTGTCATCAACGCGGTACCCTGTCCGATGGAAATCTGAACCATTTCAGAATCATTTGTATCCTCATTAATATTAATCACACTTTTATTAGCCGAATTAAAAGGCCCGGGAAGTTCTTTTCCAAACAATAAATCCGACAAAGTATTTGCCATAGATGCGCGGTCCAGACTCAATCCGATATTAGCAAAAGAACAGTTACATGACTTGGCAAAAGACCGAGCCATATTCACACCGCCATGGGAAGAACCGTGATAACAGGTAATTTTACGTTCATCATACCGAAGACTTCCGCTACACTGGTAATAATAAGAATCCACCTCATCCGGGTATTGTCGATAAAACTCCAAAGCATCCACAATTTTAAAAGTAGAACCGGGAGGATACTGTCCGTGGGTTACACGGTTTAACAACACAGAGGAATCATCATTATTGATAATATCCTCCCACTCCCCTGCAATGGTATTCGGATCAAAGTCGGGCTTCGATACCATGGCAAGAATTTTGCCGGTTTCCACTTCCGTAACAATAATAGCCCCTTGAAATGCACCAAGAGACTTAAAAGCAACCTCCTGCATTCTGACATTCAATGTCGTAACAACCGAATCTCCCGTGTCTTTGGAATTATTAAGGTCATTGTCCACCTTATGCGAAATGGAAGCATTGGATTGCAACAAACTCATATTGGCAACCTTTTCAATTCCCATTCCGCCGTTGGTGCTGTATCCTACCACATGGGCAAATTGTACACTGTACGGGTAAACTCTTCTTTCATTTTCGCCCTGCACTTCCGTATATGCAAGGATATCCCCCTGTTCCGTCACAATGGAACCACGAATATTCTGTTGAGAAAGAATCTCGTCTCTGGGATTATAAATACTGTTAATGGCATCATAACTGTCATGCTCCACAAACCAGGCAAGATTACCAATCATCCCTGAAAATACAAGGGTAAAAAGCACCGCTGTGATGATTATCGGCAAGTTTTCTTTTCTTCTTCTCTTTTTTTCTTTTTCCTCTTTGGAAAGTTCTTTTTTACTGTCACTAACATTCTTTTTGTTGGCTGAAAAAATATTGGTTATTTTTCTTATAAAATTATTCATCAATATCCTCCTCGCCATTCTTTACACTTCCGACAATATCTCTCGGCACATTACGTAATTCATCTTCCAGATAATCTTCTATGTAATCGTCATCATCCACATAATCCCTATCTGTTCTATTATTTACTTGAACAAAATGCTCAGAATTATCATTATAATTTACAGAATCATCTTCGTTATTGTCATATTCCTCATACGTTTCGCCGAAATCATCGTCTTCTTTATCATATTCGGAATCATCATCATATTCGGAATCATCATCGTATTCCGTATCATCGTCGTACTCATCATCTTCGTCATATTCATCATCCTCGTAATATGCGAATTCCTTGATATAGATACCCTGAACAACACCAAACATTAATAATGTAGCTGCAAGAGAACTGCCGCCCATACTAATCAACGGAAGCGTCACGCCTGTCAAAGGAATAAAACGCGTTCCCCCGCCCACGGTTAAAATCACCTGTGTTCCCAAAGAAACTGCAAGTCCTGATAAAATCAGTTTATGGAAAAACTCCTGTACACGGGCAGACATACGGAACATATGCAAAACCGTCACCAGGTAAAGCATAATCAAAAGCACAGAAAACATAACGCCGAATTCTTCCGCAATAGCACTAAATACAAAATCCTCGTTTACATAGGGAATGGTCTTGGGGTCTCCCTGAAACAGTCCCATTCCTTCCCATCCGCCGGTTCCGATGGCAAACAGCGACTGCGTAATCTGATATCCTGTATTACTCATATCCGTCCAAGGATTTAACCAGTTTTGTACACGAATCTTAACATGATCAAACACTTGCAGAGCAAGATAAAAGGCACCCGCACCGCCAATCGCTCCCACAAATAAAGTAATCACATTACGATTTGCGATATAAAGCATAAACAGATAAATCATACAGTAAATACCGGCACCGCCCAGATCTCTGGAAAGTACAAGAATCAACACATGCACTACAGAAAATAACGCACTTGAAACATATCGGAACGGGTCTTTTTTGTTAGAAAGCAATGCTGCAATGAAAAACACAATAACAATTTTAACAAATTCCGAAGGTTGAAATGACATTCCTTCAATTGTAAACGCAAGTTTGGAACCGTTGGTAATTTCACCGGTCAGCCATACGGCGCCAAGTGCCACAATACCCAGTGCACAATAAACATACCCCATTTTTTTCAACACTTTGGTATGTTTCATAATCCAAGGAATAATCATGGATACCGCAAATGCAACTATGGTAATAATAAATTGCCTTACGGCATTCATAAAAGCAAGACGTCCCAAAATCGTAAATCCGACAAACAAAAGCATCAAAACATTATTTAACATCAATCTGCTCACAGAACGATACAAGGTCCGAAATACCAAAATCAATGCAAACAGGATAATCTCCTGGAATGCAAAGAAAAAGAAGTATCTCGGATCTTCTGCACGAACAAACAAAGTAATAAAGCCAACCGCATGAAATGCGATAGCAAGCAATGTTTGCATCATATAAAAATGCTTATGTTTTTCAGGATTTTTAAAGAAAAAAACTATAATATTTGTCGCAACATAAATTGCCATAATCACGACAAATGCATAATTTGAAATTTCAGATATAAAACTTGCCATTTTATTCTCCTAAAATGATGTTATTGCACACCTCTCAAAAAATGTCCGTTTGTATATGCAAACGATGCATCTTCCACATTAATATCTTCAAATAACTGTCTATAAAGCGCAAGAATCTGCGCTGTTTCTTCCGCTGTTTCCACGGTAAAACGCAACTGAAACGCACCAAACCGCAGCAAATCCAACATTTTTTTATGTTTATGCAACGAGGTGGGGACACTGTTATAAATCGTATTATAGCATACTTCTTCATCACAGTGGGCCTGATAGGGAAATTTTGCCCCCATTCGGTCTGTTAAAACACCACATTTTTTATCACTGCTTTTACGACAGTCTTGTGTCGTTAAGAAAATACAGTTCGCCGTCTGCATCAACTCCGTACGACCATACAATATCATTTCACCTTTACTACAGTCCAAATGACGCAGTTCTTCCTTGTTTAACTCTACAGGTAACGTATACCCGTCTATTCTGTCATTTGTCCAATCGGCCGACTCATTATTCATAACATAAAAATTCAAATCTCCCACGCATTGAAGCATCGGAAATTCTCTTGTTACAAATGACATACTGTCTACCTGATTCACGTAGACACCGGTTCCGACTCCTAATTCAACCGCCTTGGATAAAGCCTTATGAATTCCTTCATAACTTTCGCCTCGGCAGATTTGCGGCAAACGAAAATAAAGTTCTGTCAGTGTTTCTTCAGATAATGCTTTTATCTCATCAATATTTCTCGATAAAATCCATCTATAGGGAATCACAACACGCGAAACACAATCCGCTTTCATCACAGTTAAAAACTGTTCCCGGGTTTCCACAAATGCAATAACAGGTTCCGTCTCTGTATTCTTGTTGTTTTCGGGCATACGAATCCCACGACATTCTGCCGCCGGATGTTTTGGTTGCATCTCTTGCAAAACAGCTTCTTTTAATGCCTCAAGCGCATTTCTGCGCAATTCATTAATTGATTTAACCGGCATAAAAATATGTGCATCCATTGTTACATCAATGGTTTCCGCTACAAAAAACGAATCTCCGGTTTTTGCCAGACGCTCTTTGATTACATCTTCCAAAAGAGGTGCTTTTAACGCCCCTTGCACTTCCTCCCCGGTAACATATGCACAAATCGTTTCTCCGTCAACAGTGGTTTCTACATACAATGAACTCGGCTGTCCTACCATAAAATTCCCTTGCATACGAATAGGCTTCTGTGGTTTCGTATGAATCATTTCCGTTGTGATTTCCGCCACAAAATCTTCATCTGTTTTAGAATAAGCAGGACTTTCGCCTGTAATCATATCACTTCCGCGGTATTTATGATAATATCCATCCTGTATGGATGTACGAATATACATCGCTTTTATTTTTTCTAAGTCTTTTTGCTGTATACAATACTCCTTATTTGGATTTTCCAAATAAAAATCAATGTATTTACGATAAATTCTTGTAACAAAAGCCGCATAAGCCGGATTTTTCATACGTCCTTCAATCTTAAAAGATGAAATACCGCTTTTAATCAATTCCGGCAGATATTCTAACGTACACATATCTTTTAAACTCAGACAGTACTCTTCCTGTCTGCTTTTATTTACCTTATAAGGAAGGCGACAAGGTTGTGCACATCTACCGCGATTGCCGCTTCTTCCGCCGATTAAGCTACTGAAAAGACACTGGCCGGAATAACAATAGCACATGGAACCATGCACAAAACACTCTGTTTCAATACCCTCATCAGTAATCTTTTTTACTTCTTTCAGTGTTAGTTCTCGTGCCAAAACCACACGTTTCATGCCCTGATCAACCAGATATTTTGCCCCTTCCAAAGAAGTAACCGTCATCTGCGTACTTGCATGCAATTCAAGATCCGGAAAATGTTCCTTCAAGTATGAAAACACGCCAAAATCCTGAATAATTACCCCGTTCAGCCCCTTATCATATAACGGTTTAATATAATCATACAATTCCTGTATTTCACAATTTTTTAAGAGGGTATTCACTGTAAGATATACTTTAACCCCAAACAATTTTGAAAGGTATAAAACTTCATCCAGTTCTTCCGCTGTAAAATTATCCGCAAAGGCTCTTGCTCCAAATTTATTTCCGGCAAGATACACCGCATCCGCACCACCGTTTACTGCTCCGATAAACCCTTGAAAATTTCCGGCAGGTGCCAATAATTCAATTTTAGATTGTTTCTTCTTCATTTACGCAATCCTGCCCGTTTCTGGTTAATTTCAAATAAAATATAATAAAAAAACATTTCATATCAAAAGAAAAACTGACCGGTGAAGGTCAGCTTTCTATCTGAATGTAATTACTTTCTGTCTCTCTCTTTTAATTCGGTTTCCAAACGAATTACTTTCTTGGCACTATCATCAGCTTCCTTCTTTGCCGCAAGATAATTTTTTTCAAGAGTATCCAATTTGATTTGAGTAGCAATCAATTCATGCTTGATATTGCACAATTCATCTTCTCTGGCTTTTAACTCATCTTCCAAAAGCGTCATCTGCTTCTTTGCCTTAAAATAGTCGTCGGCAATGTTAAATTCAAGTATAAGCGCCTGATAATCGTTTGTTGCTCTTCTGTAAGCATCCATTTTATCATATTCAGAGTGCTTATTGTTAATATAAGAAGCCACCTTCTGTAAATATTCTTCACTCTCATAACCGCTTAACGTAAAAACTTTACCACCGACAATTACTTCCGCTTCTGTTTTTGCTGACATATCCGTTTGTCTCCCTTTTACTTTGCTATCATTAACTGCAAACTACTATGTTTGATTATAATTTATTTATTGTGTAATTTCAAGTCCCAAATGGCCATATGCAAGTTCGGTAACCATACGTCCTCTTGGTGTTCTTGCAAGAAAACCGTTCTTAATCAGATATGGTTCATAAACATCCTCAATTGTACCCGGATCCTCTCCGATTGCCGCTGCCAAAGTATCCAATCCGACCGGTCCGCCTTTGAACTTCTCAATCATCGTCATAAGAATATTACGGTCTATATGATCCAAACCGAATTTATCTACTTCCATCATATCAAGGGCATAGGAAGCAATTTCATCTGTAATAAAACCATCCGATTTTACCTGCGCAAAATCTCTGACTCTCTTTAACATACGATTAGCAATTCGTGGCGTTCCGCGGCTTCTTCGTGCAATTTCAAGTGCACCCTTTGTTTCAATCTCCACATTTAATTTGCGGGCAGACCCTAATACAATCAGTTGTAATTCTTCCGGCGTATAAAATTCCAATCGATGCACCACACCAAAACGGTCTCTTAAGGGAGCCGTTAGCATACCTGCCCTCGTGGTCGCGCCCACCAAAGTAAAATGCGGCAACTCCAGACGCACAGAACGGGCCGTGGACCCTTTTCCTATCATAATATCAATGGCAAAATCTTCCATAGCCGGGTATAGCACTTCCTCCACCTGGCGATTCAATCGGTGGATTTCGTCAATAAAAAGCACATCCCCTTCTGCAAGATTATTTAAAATTGCAGCCAATTCTCCCGGTTTTTCAATAGCCGGACCGCTGGTAATTTTTAAATGTCCACCCATTTCATTGGCAATGATACCGGCCAATGTGGTTTTACCAAGGCCGGGCGGTCCGTATAAAAGTACATGATCCAAACTTTCCCCGCGTTGTTTTGCAGCGTCCATATAAATCTGTAAACTCTCTTTTGCCTTTTCCTGGCCTATATATTCCTTTAAAGTCTGCGGTCTTAAGGAAAACTCAATACTGATGTCCTCCTGCGTAAAACCTGTTTCAATCATTCGTTTCGGCATAAGTGCCTCCTAATATTTCAAGATTACATTAATTGATAAACTAATTAGCATTATTTTAACTAAAATCAACTACAGTGCAATAATCTTTTTTAATGCCGCTTTCAATATTTCTTCCGTGGAAGAATCATTGGTACAATCTACCGAATGAACCGCTTTTACTGCATCCGTCGCTGAGTATCCTAACGCAGTCAATGCTTCAATTGCTTCCTTCTTTGCCGGAAGTTCCTGAGGCATAACCGCATTGTTTTCAAGAGACGTACCGGACGGAATGACATCCTCCATGTGAATTTTATCTTTCAAATCGATAATCAGACGTTCTGCCGACTTTGCTCCGACTCCGGGTGCTTTCGCGATACTCTTGGCATCTCCGGACAGAATGGCAAAACGCAACGAATCCACAGAAAGCGTAGATAAAATTGCAAGCGCCCCCTTCGGTCCGATTCCGTTTACGGTAAGCATCATCTTAAAAAGTTCCAGTTCTTCTCTGGTTAAAAAGCCAAACAAAGACAACGCATCCTCTTTGACATATGTATAGGTATACAATTTAACCTCTCCGGCAAATCTTCCGAGATTCTCTATTGTTTGCGCAGAAACCTTAATATTGTATCCGATGTTATTCACTTCCATAACAACACTATCCGCATTCATATATGTAATTTTACCGATAAAATATGCGTACATTCTATTTTTGTTCTTTTATCCCGGCAAAATGATAAAAGAAACTCCTCCTTTATTCATCAATCTGTTTTCTTGTTCTTTTATAGATTATTTGAGCAATCCAACCGTTTAGCAATCCCGTAATCGCTCCAACAATTATCAAAATCGGGACATAATACAAAAGAAGCGGAACTTTGGTAATCATCACTGCCAGCAAAAGTTGCGCAATATTATGCATAATTCCGCCTGAAATACTGACTCCGATCATACCGAACGCCGGAATTTGACGAATCAGACACATCATGATAAAACTAAACATTGCTCCCGCCAGCGAATACATCATACTATACAAATTCCCAAACAACAGGCCGCATAACAATACACGGCTTAGGTTAATGCAAAACGCACCCTTCGCGCCTATTCGATACAAAGCAAAAACAATAACAGCATTTGCAATTCCAAGTTTTGCCCCCGGAATTCCTATAAAAACAGGAAGCAGCGTTTCAATATAGGAAACTATCATGGAAAGAGCAAGAAAACAAGCATATTCTGCTATTATTTTTACTTTAAAATCTTGTTTTTTGCTCATACACTTCTCCCGGTTTAATACGCCAGCGAATCCGGTCCGCCCTCCGGCACTTCATCAATCACCGTAATCACTACCTTATGAGGCAAACATATAATCATCTCATTACTTAAACTGATTTCTTTATGCTCTACACAATCCTGATTGGGACAGTTCGACGAGCGAATTCGCGCTTTGCCATTTTGAATTACTAAAACATTCTCTCCTCCATCTGCCGATGCAACAGGCACAATGGCATCCGTTCGCAATTCATACATCCCCTGTATTTCGCCATCTATCTCTACTACAACATAGGATGCCGGACGCATTGTTATAAAACAGATACCGACCCCCGCCATCCCCAGGACAAGAACCGTAATGAGAAGTATTCTGTCTGCTTTCTTCATAGAAACCTCATATTTTTAATGAAATCCATTCTAAAAATAAATCTATCCTAATATTCTTACCGAACCAACGCATTTGCAACCGTTACTGCTCCCGCTGCATCTTTTGCATAACCGTTTGCACAAATTTCATCGGCATACTCTTGCGTAATTACCGCACCGCCAACCATAATTTTGGATTTTAAACCTTCTTTACGTGCCAAAGAAATAACATTTTTCATTTCCGTCATGGTAGTTGTCATAAGCGCAGACAAAGCAATTATTTCCGCATCGGTTTCTTTTGCCTTAGCAATGATATCTTCTGTCGGAACATCTTTGCCCATATCAATTACCTTATAGCCATAATTTTTAAGCATCAATGCCACCAGATTTTTACCGATATCATGAATATCACCTTTTACGGTAGCAATAATAACGGTTTTGGTTTGCTCTTCAGATGTTTCTTTCTTTAAATACGGTTCAATATGTTCTATGGACAATTTCATTGCATTGGCGCTTGCTATCAATTGGGGAAGGAAGTATTTTCCGGTGTTAAACAACTCTCCTACTTCATTAATCGCCGGCAAAAGACACTGATTAAGAATATAATCCGCCTCCAAACCGCCGTTTTTCATAGCCTCTTCCGTAAGCATAACAATACCGGATACATTTCCCCTTAAAACAGCGTTACGAAGTTTCTCATCATATTGTTCTTCTTTTTTATCTGCTATTTTAACGGCCGCATCCGAAATCGTCCCCGTCATTTTATCAATATAGCGAAGTCCGGCATCGCTTTTGTTCATAAGCATATCCGTAGCATAAATGGCATTCATCAATTCCTTCTGCGAAGGATTTGCAATGGCCATAGTAAGCCCTTTGCTGATTGCCATAGTTAAAAATGTCGTATTAATATTGCTTCGTTCCGGTAATCCAAAAGAAATATTGGATAAACCGCATACCGTAGCAAGTCCTTTATCCTTGCAATAAGAAATGGTCTCCAAAGTTTCAAGAGCAGCTTTTTCATTGGCTGATACAGTTGTGACAAGACCATCCACAACAATATCACGGTTGGTTAAACCATATGAATATGCTTTCTCTAATAATGTATTGATAATACCGATTTTTTCCTCTTTGCTTTTGGGCAATCCCGCATCCGACAGAGGCAATAAAATAAACATAGCCCCGTATTTTTTAATCAAAGGAAACAATTTCTCTGCTTTTCCCGCTTCCAAAGAAACGGAATTTACAAGCGCACGTCCCGGATACAGACGCAAAGCAGCCTCAACAACATCCGTATTCGAGGAATCAATGGATAACGGAAGGTGGCTGACCCCCATTACTTCATACATGGTTTTAATCAGCATATCTTTCTCATCAATACCACCCATACCCAGATTAATATCAAGAATATCTGCACCTTTTTCTTCCTGTTCCACTGCAAAATTTACCGCTATATCTAATTTCCCTTCACGAAGTTCTGCCTGCAGAGCCTTTTTACCGGTAGGATTAATACGTTCACCAATCACCAAAAACGGATCTTCCAAACCAAATAAAACCGTTTTATGTTCCGAAGTAAGAACTCTTTTTGTTCGCTCTTCTCCTTCCGGCCGGTTAAAAGTATGTACCCTATCGTATAAAGCCTTGATATGTGCCGGTGTTGTCCCGCAACATCCGCCTAAGATTCCGGCTCCTGCCTCAATCAACGCAATACATTTCTGCGCAAATTCTTCCGGAGTCATGGAATATACCGTTTTGCCGTTTTCATCCAAATGAGGCATACCGGCATTGGGTTTTGCAATAACCGGAATCGTGATATGCTTTCTCATGTCTGTCACAAGTTTCACCATCTGTTCCGGACCGGTAGAACAATTTACTCCAACAGCATCTACGCCAAGCCCTTCTAAAACAAGAGCCGCGGTCAAAGCATCTGTTCCGTATAATGTTTTACCGTCGCCTTCAAAAGAAAGGGTTGCCATCACAGGTAAATCGCACGTTTCCTTTGCAGCGATTACTGCCGCTCTGGTCTCCTGCAAACTCATCATTGTTTCAATGACCAGCAAATCGCAGCCGGCTTCTGCCAATACACAAATCTGTTCTTTATATACCTGTACCAACTCTTCAAACTGCATGGTTCCCACAGGATATAATTGTTTTCCGGTCATTGTAAGATCACCGGCAACCAACGCTTTATCCCCCACTGCCTGCCTTGTTAGAGAAACAAGTCTATGATTCATTTCCTGCAATTTATCTTCTAAGCCATATTCGGCAAGTTTAATACGGTTCCCTCCAAAAGTAGGCGCATATACAATATCTGCCCCTGCTTCCACGTATTCTTTTTGCAATTGAATCAGCACATCCTCGTGTTCAAGAATCCACGCTTCCGGACATACTCCGGACGGCATACCACGCATTGCAAGATTAGAGCCCGTGGCTCCATCCAAAAATACAATTCTTTCGCCAAATTTATTTTGAAAAAAATTCATTGTTGTATCCTCTTCTCATTTTTACACAAAATTACACTTTATTTTAGCATATTTGTTCTGCATACGCAAATTTTATTCGCGAATGAAACCAAGGTAATATAGGCAATATTTTTCTTTTTCTTATTTCTTTTTCAGCATACTTGATTTCAATGGTGCACTATGGTAAATTAAATAAGAATTATATTATTTATGTGTAAACGGAGAATTATAAAATGAAAAAAAGATTTTGTGCTTTTATTCTATGTATTGCTACAATATGCACATTCTGTGGCTGTGGTAATACAAATGAATTGGATTCCTACCGTCAATCTGTAGAAAATTTTTATGAAGAAGCAATAGAAATCAATGATAATATAAATGCAATTGATGCTGAAAGCGAAAAGGCACCCCAACAATTATTGATTGAATTGGATCAACTTAATGCCCTCTTTCAGGACTTTGCCGCGTTAGAAGTTCCTAAGGAGTATAAAGCAGTAGAATCATTGGCGGATGAGGCTTCTGCCCTTATGAACGAGGCAGTTTCCTTATATCACTCTTCTTACAACGAAGGCTCATTTGATGAATTTAGTTCCGGCATGGCTTACGATAAATATAATCGCGCTATTGTTCGAATTAATTACATCGGTGATATCCTTCAGGGTAAAACTCCGGAAGGCGAAGATGTTCATATCTATTATGAAGGTGAAAATTAAATACAAATTAAAACAAGGGCAAGATACACTGAGTATCCTGCCCTTTTCTATTGTTTTAACATTCTTTTATTTCACATATGTTTTAACAGAAGAACAAAATTCCACCGCTTAAGATTGTAAGAATCAAATCCCAAATCAAAGTTACTCCGCCAAGAATAATTCCCGCAATCGCACATCCCTTCTTGTAATCCTTCTTACACACACCGATAATACCAAACACAATTGCCAAAATTGAACAAATAGAAAAAGGATTGATAAAAAATGCGCAGATACCCAGTATCATACCTGCAATTCCCATACTGCTTTCGGTCTGAGGCTCGGGAACATAGTTATAAGGGTCATTATAACCACCATTATACATATTGTTTCCATTATTATAATCATTCTGTCCATTATTGTAATTATTCTGTCCGTTATTGTAATCCATTGTTCATTCTCCTTTGTATTTTAATATTAAGCCAAACCTTCTGTCTCACTTATAAACTGTTTGTATGACTCATTCATATCCCCTATGTTTCATACAAACATATTAATATCATATTATATTTTGTTCAAAATCGCAATACAGTTTCGTTATGAATACTTTTATTTTAAAAAAAGATATGTTACTATTTCTTTATAAAAAAGTAAAATCTATAAAGGATATAAAATGTCAAATAAAAACCACTCAATTAACAAAATCGAAAAGAGAATATTTCTGCTTATATCCTTTCTTCTTGGATTCTTTTTGATATTTCTTTTCTTTTATCATATAAATGATATAGAATTCTATGCCTACGGAGAGAATGATTGCGGTTTAAAGGCATATTTTCACTTATATTGCCCGGGCTGTGGCGGTACCAGGGCCTTGGATGCTTTTTTACACGGAAATTTTCTGCATTCTTTTTGTTTACACCCTACCATAATGTATCTGTTTGCATTCTTTTTATCCTACTATATTCCCACTATTTTACGGTTATCGGGAATTACCAAAAAACCAATTTATCACAAAACTTATTTATATATCTTAATCGGTCTATTGGTTTTGATTATTTTATTTTTTATCGGTCGTAATCTTTTATTGGTATATGCAGGATATGACTATATCGGCGAATGTCTTCCGTTTTGGAGTTAAATTACCTCATTTTATTCGTCTATAGCATCAAAAAACATATGTATTTCTATCAAACAATAAAGGCACCGTGCTTATGCACGATGCCTTTTAAAATGATATAAACTTAAATTATACCAAAGGATTTCCGTTAGCATCTGTAGAAATCTTGCCTGTGAAGATCATGATTGCTTCAACCAATGCCCAAATTGCAATACCTAATACTACAAAAAATCCGATTACAATAATACTTGTTACAAGACCAACGATTGTACATACCAACTGAATAACCGCTTTCTTTGTATATCCAAGATAGAAATTGTGAACACCATATGTACCTAAAAAGAGTGCAAGAAGACCTGCAACCAATTTCTGCTTATTGTTTTCCATTTCTGTTTCCTCCTAAGAAATCATATAAATCTGCCGACAGACCCGTTATCGAGTCTGTCAAACAGATTAAAAACAAATTCATTTACATTTAAAACTTAGAACTTACCTGCGTCAGCAGCTTCCTGAATAGCAACTGCTACAGCTACTGTCATACCAACCATAGGGTTGTTACCTGCACCGATGAGACCCATCATTTCTACGTGAGCGGGAACAGAAGAAGAACCTGCAAACTGTGCGTCTGAGTGCATACGTCCCATAGTATCTGTCATACCGTAAGAAGCAGGACCTGCAGCCATGTTATCAGGATGAAGTGTACGGCCTGTACCACCACCTGAAGCAACTGAGAAGTATTTCTTGCCCTGTTCAATACATTCTTTCTTATAAGTACCTGCAACGGGATGCTGGAATCTTGTAGGGTTGGTTGAGTTACCTGTGATAGATACGTCAACGCCTTCCTTATGCATGATTGCAACACCTTCGCAAACATCGTTTGCACCATAGCAGTTAACCTTTGCACGAAGTCCTTCTGAGTAAGACTTACGGAAAACTTCTTTTACAGTGTTTGTATAAGGATCGTATTCTGTTTCAACGAATGTGAAACCGTTGATACGAGCGATAATCTGAGCAGCGTCCTTACCAAGACCGTTTAAGATAACTCTTAAGGGTTTCTTTGGCAGCGACGGGTTCCTGCTCTGCGATCTGACCTTTGACGGCATCCACCTCAACACCAAGGGATGCAAATTGTGGGTAGACTATCTGTACACACACCCTGCACCGGAACCGCTCCCGGAACAACCGGCATGATTCGCAGGTTGATCGATAAATCAAACACATCCGGTTTTGAATGCATAAACACGAAGACGGACAGTTCATAGAACTGTCCTTCTTCTCATTTGATATAGAGAAAGGAGAGGGAAAATGGTGTGTGTGTAAAATCAGTCAAGCTCTCGCTTGATGATTTTATCTTACAGGTGAA
>JAZNLG010000039.1:0-9626 GCA_045578965.1 Lachnospiraceae bacterium
CTATAAGTGTAAAATAAAGATGTGTGTTAAAATAGAAGCGGAAGTTTGTGGATTTGTTTGCGAGGGGGATTCGTTATGAAACAATTCAGCAGAGAGCACGAAGGTGCATATGAAATTGCACATCCGGAAAACGGAAGAGAAATAGACGCTATGTCGAAAGAAGAACTCTATCACAGAGTTTATCATGATACGATTACGGGGCACTACAATTGGAATTATATGTGGAGCAAGCTTGACCGCAGACATATTCCGGCTGAGTTTGAGTATTGCTTCGTTCATTTTGACATCAAAGATTTCGGTATGATTAACGAGGTTTACGGGCATGACAACGGAAATGACCTTTTAAAACTGGTTTGTGAGCAGATGTCAAAAGAAACAGACTGGGTTTATCATTCCGTTCGTTGCGACAATGATAATTTTGCTATGATGACCAAGGCTATGCCCAAGGAAGCGTTGCTTGAGAAACTTCAGATGTTCTTTGACCGGATTTCGATACTGCCTTGTGACGAAAGCTTTCGTGTATATTACCGTTGCGGAGTTGTGACGGCAGAAGATTCCCTTTCCAAAAACGACCGCGTGGCGGACTGGGCGAAGTTTGCCCAAAGACTGGGTAAAAAGAGGGATTGTACGGAAATTCACTTTTATACCGGTGAAATGTATGAAAAAATGAAGCAGGGTAAGTATTATCTTACCTACCTGGATCAGGCGATAAAAAATGATGAATTTCTGGTTTATCTGCAACCGAAATATGATATTCATACGGAAACTATCGTGGGTGCGGAGGCTTTGGTTCGTTGGAATTATAAGCACGAAAAACTGATTTTCCCCGGAGAATTTATCCCTGTATTTGAGGAAAACAGTGTAATCGGTAAAGTGGACCAGGTTGTTCTGGAGAAAACCTGTAAATTGTTAAGGGATATGAAAGAAGAAGGCTTGCCCTTATATCCTGTATCCGTCAACCTTTCCAGAAGAAGAATGGAAAATAAGCATCTTTTGGAACAGCTGGTAGGATGTGTGGACAAGTATGGCATTTCTCACGATTTGATTGAATTTGAATTAACGGAAAGTGCAGTATACGAGGGCGAGGAAGAAATGTTCCATTTATTAAGGGAACTGCGTAACCTTGGATTCAAGATATCTATGGATGATTTCGGAACCGGCTATTCTTCCTTAAGTCTTTTATTAAATATGCCTTTGGATACGCTTAAAATCGATAAGTGTTTCGTGGATTGCATCGATACAGATCACGAAGAGAAGAAGGAATGTAAATTGATTAAGGCAATTATATCTATGGCGAAGGATTTGAGTCTGTGTTGTCTTGCGGAAGGCGTAGAGAAAAAGGAACAGGTAGAGTATTTGCGTAAAATCGACTGCGATAAAATTCAGGGCTACTATTACAGCAAGCCTCTTCCCGGCGAGGAGTATGTTCGTATGATTCGTGAAAGTAAATAAAGACCGGTTTATAATTAAAACGTCCCTGGTTTAAAAGGAGAACCATGAAAGCAATTTTATTTGACATGGACAGAACACTTCTGCCTATGGATGAAGAACTTTTTATTAAAACGTATTTTGGCGGGCTGGCGCGCAAATTATGTCCCTTGGGTGTGGAAAAAGAGCCCTTGATTGCGGCGATTTGGAAGGCTACCGGCGGTATGATCAAAAATGACGGCAGTCACACCAACTACGAAGTGTTTTGGCAGGTGTTTGCCAAGGAATTAAATGTGGATGCCACCGCCTTTATTGAGGCGTCGGACGCCTTTTATCAAAAAGAATTTTATGATGTAAAAGCAGTGACCGCAGAGAATCCTTTGGCTATGGAAGCGGTAAAAGCGGCGAGGGAAGTCGCTGATTATGTGGTGCTGGCATCACAGCCGATTTTCCCTATGGCGGCGCAGCTTGCAAGGGCGTCTTTCGTAGGATTGAAGGAAGAGGATTTCGATTTAATTACAGCCTACGAAACCGAAAGTTATGCCAAGCCGAATCCGAAGTATTATGAGTCGATTTGCAAGCGTTTGGGCGTAGCACCCAAGGACTGCTTAATGATTGGCAATGATGAGAAAGAAGATATGTATGCGGCGTCTCAGGCAGGGTTAAACTGCTATTTGGTGACAGATCATATTAACGCAAGAGAAGATTATCCTTGGGAAAGACCGCGAGGCACGTTCAAGGACATGATTGAGATGTTGAAGAATTTATAATGGCAGGTAATATTTATTTTGTGCTGAATGTGATATTTCTATCCAAATATTTCGTTATATGTTTTACTTATGATATTTTATAAATACACAGATACAAATAAACAGATTCAATCAGCGGGTACTGGGGAACCGCCGGTACTTAGGTTCTGTTTTTTAGAACCTTATGTACCGTTGTGTGTGACACGTAGCGAGAGCGTGCCCGCGTTGAATTGTTTATTTGTATCGTCCGTATATTAACAGAAAGGAGGTATCCCATGAAGATTCAGATGCCGCAAGCGGTAAAAGAAATTATCGCTACGTTACAACAGAATAATTTTGAAGCGTACGCCGTGGGCGGTTGTGTCCGAGATTCAATTCTTGGCAGAGAACCAAACGACTGGGATATTACAACCTCCGCATCTCCCGAGGAAGTCAAGGCGTTATTTCGTCGAACCATTGATACCGGTATTGAGCATGGTACGGTAACCGTTATGGTGGATAAAGTAGGGTTTGAAGTAACTACATACCGTATCGACGGTAAGTATGAGGATGGCAGACATCCGACGGAAGTTACTTTTACGAGAAATTTAAAAGAGGATTTGCTTCGCCGCGATTTTACCATTAATGCCATGGCATATAATGATGCTGATGGCTTGGTGGATATTTTCGGCGGCTTGGAAGATATAAAGAATAAAGTAATCCGTTGCGTCGGTGACCCGGAAGCGCGTTTTACGGAGGATGCATTGCGTCTTTTGCGCGCTATTCGTTTTGCGGCACAGTTAGGCTATACCATTGAAGATAAAACCAGAGAGGCAATGAAGAAAATTGCCGGTAATTTAAATAAAATCAGTGCAGAACGTATACAGGTTGAATTGGTGAAAACGTTGGTATCTCCCAATCCTATGATGTTAAAAGAGGCCTATGAATTAGGTCTTACCCGGATTTTTATGCCGGAGTTTGATACGGCGATGGAGACGGATCAGCATAATAGACATCATATGTATACGGTAGGAATGCATACCTTGGTAGCGACGGCGAATATCCGACCGGATAAGGTATTACGTCTTGCTATGTTGATGCACGATTTAGGAAAGCCGCGTTGCATTACCACGGACGAAAACGGAATTGAGCATTATTACGGCCATCCGGCTGTATCAGAAAAAATAGCATCGGAGATTTTACATCGTCTAAAATTCGATAACGATACCATCCGTAAAGTGTGTAAACTTGTACGTTACCATGATGAACGAATTGTTCCCGGTATCAAATATATGCGCCGCGGGATTGCCCGTATCGGTGAAGAGGCTTTTCCGGATCTCTTTGAAGTGCAGGAAGCTGATATTATGGCTCAAAGTGAGTATCAAAGAGAAGAAAAACTTGCCACTCTGGCATCAAACCGGAAAGATTATGAGGAAATATTTTCCAAAAACCAGTGTGTATCCAAGGCAACTTTGGCTGTGAACGGCAAGGATTTGATTGATTGCGGCATGAAACCCGGCAAAGAAATCGGTAAGGTTTTGGACTCTATGTTAAAAGATGTGATTGAAGAACCTGAACATAATAATAAAGAATATTTATTAAAGAAATTCCTGCCCAAAATATAACATACTTTTCCAAGGGAGGTCATACAATAACATAGCGAAGGATGTGTTTTGATTTCGGAGAAAACCGCAATTATACGAGCAATAAGCATCCTCTTTTCGCAGAGTATAATGTATGATAGCCGGGAGGAAAAGGAAATGAATGACAGGGCCGTCAGCCTATTGGAAAATTATGATTTTACAGTGATAAAAACACACAAAGTGCGAGGAGCATTTGTATGTGAAACGGATCAAGGGCTGAAAATTATGAAGGAATATCAGGCGCCGGTGTCTAAGTTAGGTTTGATGGATGTACTGCTCCGTTCGCTTCCTGATGATTCAGAAGTGTTTGTGGATACTCTGGTGGCGGATAAAGAGGGTAATTTTATCTCTTATGACAGAGAAGGCGCAGGGTATGTCGTCAAAGACTATTTTGAGGGAAGAGAGTGTTCGCCCGGAGAAGAAGCGGACCTAAAAATGGCTATGTTTGCCTTGGCAAGACTTCATGAAGGCCTCTTTTGGCCGGAAGAAAAAATGCCTGAAATTCACAGATTTGATTTGGAAGAGGATATTATCCGACAAAATAAAGGTCTTAAGAAAATCCGCTCTTTTATCCGAGGAAGAGGTCGTAAAAGCGAATTTGAACTGGCTCTTTTGGATGCCTATAATTTGTTTCTTGACAGGGCAGTCCGCGTAGAGGAACGCATAGTAGCGGAAGATTTCAGTGATTTTTATAAAAATGTGGAGCAGAAAAAAGAGTTTGCCCATGGGGATTTTCAGTATCACAATGTTTTATTTGGTAAGGAAAAGTCTGCTATTTTGCATTTTGAAAAGTGTCAATGGGACAGCAGAGTGCGGGATGTGGCGTTATTTCTTCGAAAGACACTGGAAAAGGCAGATTGGGATGTGACTCTGGGGCGCAATCTTTTAGCCGAATATGAATCGGTAAATCCCCTGACGGACAGCGAGCGGCGGCAACTTTTTTATCGTCTTGCGTATCCTGAGAAATTCCGTAAAATTGCCAATTTTTATTATAATTCCAATAAGGCCTTTTTATCCGAACAATACAAATCCAAACTTGCTAATACCATACGGCTTGAAAAGGCTAAAAATGTGTTTTTAAATAAAGTATTTGATGATGAAATATAACGTGATACAATGAGGAAAAGAATGCCTACGGAGGGCTGCAATGAAGAGATACTTAAGCATAATTGCAATGTTTCTTCTGTGTATGGGGCTTGTATCCTGCGGACCGGAGGAAGTGCCGGTAGCAGAAGAACCCACAGAGGAACAGAGTGCCAACTACATATATGAGGATACGGCAATTCTTGTCACTTTGGATACCGGTGAAAAGTGTGCAACGTTCCAGAATCTTGAGACGGGACTGCGCTATACCTTAACTTATGACGGAGTAACAAACTTTAACGATAAGTATGGTAGTGCTATGTCTGCGAAGCAGGTGCGTTGCGGCGTAATTGCGCAGATTACCTTTGATAAAAGCGCAAAGAAGTTATTGTCCTTTGATGTATCACCGGATTATTTTGTGTATTCGGACATTACATTTGAGGAATTTATTAAAAAAGAAAGTCGTCTTGTATTTTTGAATGAAGAGTATAAATTGGATGATTTTCTTGCGATTTCCGACGGAAATCTGAATTTGGATAAAATGGAACTTGCCAAGGGAGATGTAATATCTGTCTGCGGCAAGGACCATACCATATACAGTATTTATCTGCAGAACGGTCACGGGTATTTACGACTGGAAAATGACGAGTATTTTGTGGGTGGCTGGATAGAAGTAGGTAATAAAATCATCCGCTCCGTAACCGAGGATATGCTTCTTACGGTGCCGGAAGGCTCCTATGAGGTTTTGGTCAGCAATGACGGTATTACAGGCATTAAAAGTGTTACCATCGGCCGTAATCAGGAAGTAACTTTGGATTTGGGCGATATTGATGTGGAAAAGAAATTCGGTAATGTTTTATTTGTTTTAAGCCCCTCTGATGCAGAGTTGTTTGTGGATGGAACCAAGGTGGATACCGGTGCGCCGGTGTCTATGGAATACGGCATTCACCAGTTGATTTGCAGGGCGGAAGGGTATGAAACCACAGCAAGTTATATTAAGGTGGGCGAGCCGTCGGCTTCGGTTTCCTTAACGCTTACCAAAGAAGCAAATGGGGAAGAGGATTCTGAGAAAGAAGAAAACTCCGAAAGCAGCAGTCAGATTTCTTCTGAGAGCAGTTCCAATAGCGGCAGTTCGGAAAACAGCAGCCAGGATTCTTCCGAGAGCGGTTCCAATACGAGTAGTTCGGAAAGCAGCAGCCAGAGTTCTTCCGAGAGCAGTTCCGATACGGGCAGTTCGGAAAACAGCAACCAGGAATCTTCCGGACCTCTCGGCGTTACCGGCAACTCCGGTACTGCCAGTACCACGGCTAAAATGTACGTGGACGGGCCTTCCGGTGTAGAGGTGTATGTAGACGGAAGTTATGTAGGCATTGCTCCCGTTTCTTTTACCAAGCCTCAGAATGGCGTAGTCATTACCTTACGTAAAACCGGATACCAAACAAGAAGTTATACGCTCCAATTAGATAATAACGACAAGGATGTGAACTATTCATTTTCAGATTTGATTGAGATTGGGCAGTGACAGAGGTATGTTCCGGTTTGTTTCTTTTCGCTTGTGTAAAAATACGCGGATTATTTTATATTCCAACAGAACGCGCTCTCGCTCGAGCGAAAACGTAACAGACACTAAATTCGTACGGCACTTTGTTTGTACTCATTAAGTGCTGACGTTTTCACACGGTTCTTTATGGAATATAAAATATCCATGTAGAATGAAAGAATCACAGACGAGAAAGAAACAAGCCGGAACATTTTATATAATATATGCAATAAGAGGAAAAACGATGGTAAATAAAGAAAGATACACCTATGAGGATTTTTTGGAGATTATTAAGGCCTTGAGGGCACCGGATGGTTGTCCTTGGGATCGGGAGCAGACTCATGACAGCCTTCGCCCGTGTATGTTGGAGGAGGCCTATGAATTTTTGTCTTCCGTACGCATTTTGGAAGAGAGCGGAAGTGCGGATAATATGTGTGAGGAATTGGGCGATTTGCTTTTGCAGATTGTGATGCATGCAGAGATTGCCGGCGAAGAAGGTCTTTTTACCATGGAAGATGTGGTAGATGAAATCAGCCGTAAAATGGTGCGTCGTCATCCGCATGTATTTGGAACTACGGAAGTGTCCGGCGTATCGGATGTGCTAAATAACTGGGATGATATTAAAAAGAAAGAGAAGGAAGGAAAGACCTGGATTGAATCTCCTTTGCGCGAGATTCCGGCGGAACATCCGGCTCTTACCAGAGCTTCCAAAGTGCTTAAGAAGGTCAATAAGGTGTATGAGCCGATTCTTGATTATGAAACCTCTTTGGACAAACTGGGTAAAAGTATTGAGGATTTAAAACAGCAAGGAAAAGATATTTCTCAAGAGGCGTTGGAGAAAGAGCTGGGCAAGATGCTTATGGAACTATCTGCGATTGCTGCAGAGAAGAAAATTTATTCCGAGCAGTTGTTGATTGACTGTGTGGAAGAAACCATCCGAAAATATGAAAAATAGCATAGAAGAGGACTTGACAGACGATTGTAGGAAGTAATTGGCCTAAAAGTTCAAAAAGCCCCGAAAAATCGTGGTTTTGTCTAAGTTTTTCTTGACAAATTACGGAAAAACAACTATAACTAGTATAGTGGTTGTTTACACAACCAAGAAACTTAAAACATCCTATAAAAGTAAGAGGAGGAGTTCAATAATGAACAAGACAGAATTAATCGCAGCTATGGCTGATCAGGCAGGATTATCTAAGAAAGATGCAGAAAAGGCTTTAAAGGCTTTCACAGACATCGTAGCAGATGAATTAAAGAAGGGTGAAAAGATCCAGTTAGTTGGTTTCGGTACTTTTGAAGTTGCTGAAAGAGCAGCTAGAGAAGGTAGAAATCCTTTAACAGGCGCTTCTATGAAGATTGCAGCTTCTAAGGCTCCTAAGTTCAAAGCTGGTAAGGCTTTAAAGGATATGATCAACGCTTAATTATAAGTAAGATTATGAATTCAAAAGACCGACTTTATGTCGGTCTTTTTTATACCGAAATTTTGTATAAAATAAAAGTGTTACTTTTCAAATTTTACTTAAAAATAAATGAAATTTGAAGGAGAGAAGAATGAGACTCGATAAATATTTAAAAGTTTCCAGATTAATCAAAAGAAGAACCGTTGCCAATGAAGCCTGTGATGCCGGTCGTGTGACAGTGAACGGTAAGGTGGCGAAGGCTTCCCAGGACGTGAAGGTAGGCGATAAGATTTCCATTAAATTCGGCGATAAAACCGTAGATGCAGAAATTCTGTCCGTACAGGAAACCGTCCGCAAGGAAGAAGCCAAGGATATGTTTAAGTACCTGTAAAAAAGTTACGGAGGATTGTTATGATTCATCAGACTTTTCAAATTGTCGTTGAAGGTTCAGAGCCGAATACTAAGCTTGTGACCTATTTGCTGGAAGCGTCGCCTGAGATTATTGCACCGCCGAAGCCGTTGGTGCTTATTTGTCCCGGCGGTGGTTATTCCTTTACCAGTGACAGGGAGGCGGAAGCGGTTGCATTGAAATTCAATGCAGCAGGTTTCCATGCTGCGGTTCTGCGTTACAGTTGCGCGCCGGCAGTGTATCCTACCGCCCTTTGTGAGGTGGCTTACAGTGTGGCTTTGATTCGAAAGAACGCAGATAAGTGGAATGTAAATCCCGATAAAATTATTGTGCAGGGGGCTTCCGCAGGCGGACATCTTGCGGCTTCTTATGCCTGCTTTTATCAGGAAGATTTTCTTTCAAAGATTACCGGGATGTCTGCACAGGAACTGCGTCCTGCAGGCCTGATGCTAAGTTATCCGGTAATTACGTCCGGCGAATATGCCCATCAGGGTTCCTTTGAGTGCCTTTTGGGAAAACCTTACGAGGCGCTGCAAGAAGCCCCCCTGTTAGACAAACTTTCTTTGGAGAAAGCGGTTCATAACGATATGCCGCCTGTATTTTTGTGGCATACTTTCTGCGATACCACTGTCCCTGTAGAAAATTCGCTTTTCTTTGTAAGCGCATTAAAAGAAAAGAACATTCCCACGGAATTTCATATGTTTTCCAAGGGTGTTCACGGCTTGGGACTGGCCAACCATCTTACGTTGGGACTTAATAACTACGGTTTGCAACCGGAGTGCGAAATCTGGATTGACCTTGCCATTACCTGGCTGTCAAATTTATAAAAAAGAACGCCGGCTAACGTATAGCCGGCGTGTAAAGTCTTGTATCCAAGTCGTCAATATTGCATTCAAAGATATAAATCGGCTGATAAAAGCCTTTGGAATCTACCTCGTAGGCAAGGAAAATGTCATTCACTACAATGTGTTCCGGTTCAAAAGCAGGTTCATACAGGAAGATGCCGTCAGCAATGCGCGTATAGGCTTCTTCTTCCGTAATGATGGGGAAGTCCTTGTAGGGAGTGCATTTTATAATGTTATAGTCAAGGTTTTCAATCTGACTATGGTTGTTATAGGTGACGTTGACCTGTCCGTCGTAGACGAAGTCTTCATATAAAATGCAGTTTGCCCGGAATCGGTAGGTGCCGTTTTCCAAGTTGGTAAACTCTGCCCTTTCGGGAATGAAAAAGCCTGCTTCTTTTACCGCGGTGCGGATTTCTTCTTCCGTAGCCGTGGTGTTTGCGGAAATCATTTCATCGTTCTCGTCCCACCTGCAGGCGAAGTTGTTGTAGTGGATTTTATTTCCTTCATAGTCGATGCTGAGAATAATGTCGCCGGGGTCGCTGTAGTAGAA
>JAZNLG010000040.1:0-3487 GCA_045578965.1 Lachnospiraceae bacterium
TGGAAGTTACCAATTCCTACCTGAATTTGGTGCCGGAAGAGTATATCCGTAAGCAGACCTTAACCAATGCGGAGCGTTTTACAACGGTTCGTTTAAAAGAGTTGGAAGATACGATTCTCAATGCGGAGGATAAGTTAAATAACCTGGAATATGATGAATTCTGTAAGGTTCGTGATTACATTGCAGCGCAGTTGGAGCGTATTCAGCGTACTGCCAAGGCGGTTGCAACTTTGGATGCCTTGTGTTCTTTAGCTTTCGTTGCGGAACAGAATCATTATGTGAAACCGACTTTAAATGAAAAGGGTATTATCGATATTAAGGACGGAAGACACCCTGTTGTTGAGAAAATGATCCAGCACGATATGTTTATCCCTAATGATACCTTTTTGGATAATAATAACCACTGTATTTCGGTTATTACAGGCCCGAATATGGCCGGTAAGTCAACATATATGCGTCAGACTGCCTTGATTGTATTAATGGCGCAAATCGGTTCCTACGTGCCTGCAGGCAGTGCAAAAATCGGCGTTGTAGACCGTATTTTTACCCGTGTCGGAGCGTCCGATGACCTTGCCAGCGGTCAGAGTACTTTTATGATTGAGATGAATGAAGTATCTAATATCTTACGTAATGCCACAAGTAAGAGTCTTTTGATTCTTGATGAAATCGGTCGCGGTACGTCTACTTTCGATGGTTTGAGTATTGCCTGGGCGGTAATTGAACACATCAGTAATCGTAAGTTGCTGGGGGCAAAGACTTTGTTTGCTACTCATTATCATGAGTTAACCGAACTTGAGGGTAAAATGAGTAACGTCAACAACTATTGCATCGCAGTCAAGGAAAAGGGCGATGATATCGTTTTCTTGCGTAAAATTGTCAAAGGCGGAGCGGACAAGAGTTATGGTATTCAGGTTGCCAAACTTGCCGGTGTGCCCGATATGGTCATTGACCGCGCGAAGGAAATTGTAGAGCAGTTGACAGACAATGATATTATCGAGAAGGTTCAAAGCATTGCGCAACCTACCGGAAAGGCTGATAAAAAAGCGTCAGTGCCCAAGTATGATGAAGTGGATTTGGCACAGTTTTCATTATTTGATACGGTAACGGACGAGGATGTAATCGCTGAGTTAAAAGAGATTGATATTACAACTTTGACACCGCTCGATGCTATGAATACGTTGTATCGTTTGCAGAATAAGTTAAAGAACAGATGGTAGTGGTAGCATAAGTATATGATTGTATCCACTGATTTAACACCATACGTAACGAAAGAGTTATTCAAACACTATAATATAGCGAAAAGAAAATTTGATTTTAGCGGAGTAACAACTCATGACTTGTTAGTAAGAACGGATGCTATAAATCATGGGAAGACTGAAGGAAAAAGGTATAACAAATGATGTCATATCAAAATGTAATCGGTAAGTATTTGTATATAGCAGCAATTCGACAGAGGGCAAATGCCTGGAATAAAAGATACAGAATATTACACAAGAAACAGATATGTAACCATTTGGTTGATATGAAAGCGCTTGTGAATCTTCTTGAAAGCGAAGATTTGGATCAAATAAGGAATGGGATTCTTGATTATGCCGCTAAGTATAAAGAAGAAACACCGGTTCTGTCCGGCAGTGAGGAATATTCAGAGGAATATTGCATTCTTAATCGGTTTATGATTTCTTTATTGGATGTTTCGATAAAAGAAACTACTAAAAGGATTACGGATTGGAAATGTGTTGCACATAAACTTGATGTTTTTCATAATCTTCCTAAAGTATATTTGAGTAGTGAAAAGGAATGTGGGTGCAGTAATAGACTTTCTATTGAGGATGCTTATTCATTCGCCGATATGGCTGCAAATGATGACGAAAAGGCCGAATTAATGCAGATGAGATTATTAATTAAATAATTTAAATAATTTGACAAATTCCTGTTTTACAATGCTTCCGCCCTGCTGACACTTACATAGACAATAAGGAACGTAAAAATGAAAGAAAGAACTGAACTTAGTATGCAGTTGTATCACATGCTGGTGGAACGGGGATATCCGGAAGCCCTTTGTGATATGATCACACGAAATATGAATACCGATTTTACGGCGGCTAGAATGATTGGCTATCTTTCACATTATTCTTATCTTCCGGAAGGCGAATTGGTGGATGAGATGTTGTCGATTCTTAGTGACCGTAATGCAATTATGCAAAAGAAAGAGTCAGAGAAAGCGCAAGCTGCATTAAATGAATTGTACAGAGTCGGATTTGCTTCGGTAGACGATGAATAATTTGCGGTTATTAACCATTCACGTATAAAAGTTAGGCAGAGGAAAATTTTATATGTACTTAAGGAACAAAGCAATTCTTTTTTTAAAAATTAAAAATGTGATATTTAATGTGATTGGTTGCCTTTGGGTTTTGGTGTCAACGTGGAATATTTTATCCCTAATCAGTACCTATTGGAATGATTGGGAAACTGTATTCTATGCAAATTCTTTTTTAGGAAGCGTGATTCGACTTCACATTGCTGTGATTTTGTTAATATTAGCAGGGATATCGAAGCGTTGGATTGGGGATGCAGCATTTTATTCCGGTTATTTTGAAGGAAATCTGGATGGATATGTTTCTTTTCAAGAGTTAGAGAAGACAACGGGAAGCCCGGCTTGGTTGATTAGGGTGCAGTTAGCCTTCTTTCCGTATGTTTATATGAAAAATTATAAAATACAAAGCATTGATAATATATCAACCATTGTATTAAACAGTAAAACCAGTACTTGTGAATGCCGAAACTGTGGTGCAATCATTGAGAAAAAAGAATATTTTACGGGAAGTTGTAAATATTGCGGTAGTTCGGATTTGTTTGCAAGGGTTTTAACCAAGGATGGCTTTTACAGTATTTCCAATGAGAGAGCAAAGGAAAGCCATAATATCAGTTTTTATAATAAAAAAAGCTATCCTTTCATGAAGTTGTTATTTTTAGCCGGACCTATGATGGGTGTTGCGGTTATGGTAATTTGCCTTTTTATGAGTCTTGATAATGCTTTTAAGGTAAATGATGAGGATTATATCAAAGAATATCAATATGAGATGATTGAATCCGGTCAGGCACCGCCTACTGCAGAAAACATTCAAAATGATTTGAAGGATTTGGTCATTATGGGCATTATGACTATGCTGGTGTTAACGCCTGTGGTGATCATTGGTTTTACACGATCAAACAGTGTTATGATACTTGAGCCCTGCGGATATTTTTTTGAGAGATGTAAGCAGCCTTTTGTGAATATTATGGAGGTTCCCATTGTTCGCAAAAAGATGTATCCAAGTATGGGGATTCGAACAATTCGCCGCGCTATGCGCTTTGGATATCTGAAAAATTGTACCTTGGATATGAATGAAGGCAACCTGCGTGTTGCCCTTGCCCGTAAAATCGTAAAAGATGCCTGTCCGCATTGTAATGCGCCTATTGTCGGGGCGGTGGATGCGAATTATACCTG
>JAZNLG010000041.1:0-2750 GCA_045578965.1 Lachnospiraceae bacterium
ACAAAAGATAAATTGGAAATGTACCGCACCAGAAAGGTACGTATCTTAAACGGTGCACATACATCTTTGGTTCCTTATGCATTGTTGGAAGGCAAAGATACGGTGAAGAGTTGTATCGATGACCCTGTAATGTATGAGCACATCAGAAAGTGTGTGTTTGAGGAAATTATTCCTACTTTGGACTTGTCAAAAGAAGAGTTGGAATCTTATGCAAACAGCGTATTGGAGCGTTTTGGTAATCCCTATATTAAGCATTATCTTTCCTCTATTGCGTTGAACTCAGTAAGTAAATTTAAGGTAAGAGTATTGCCCTCTATTTTAGAATATATCAAGAGATACGATAAGATGCCTGCAACTTTATTGTTCTCGTTCAAGAAATTGATTGAGTTCTACAAGACAGATATGACCAATGATGATGCAGATGTAATTGATTTTATGAAAAATCATTCTACCAAGGAAATTCTTGCAAATACAGAACTTTGGGGCGAAGATTTATCATTCCTTGCGGAGGAAATTGAAAAATGTTAATCAATGTACTTGATAATGTTGATATTAATCTGGAAGATGGTCATAAGTATGCGCTAAAAGATATTAAAGAGGGTGAAAATATTATAAAATACGGTAACCCTATCGGACATGCAACCTGCGATATTGCCAAGGGTGAACATGTGCATACGCACAATACAAAGACCAATCTTTCCGGTAATCTGGAATATACGTATGAACCTCACTTTTATGATATCCCGGAAGAAGATAAAACACGTACTTTTATGGGATATGTAAGAGATAACGGTGAAGTTGGTATCCGTAACGAAATATGGATTGTAAATACGGTAGGCTGTGTCAATAAAGTAGCAGAACGTATTGCCAATGTTACCGGAGCGAGATGTTTCCCGCATCCCTTTGGATGTTCCCAGATGGGAGATGACCAGTTGACCACACAGAAAATTCTTGCGGGAATGGTGAATCATCCCAATGCAGCAGGTGTGCTGGTACTAGGCCTTGGATGTGAGAATAACAACATTGATGTATTTAAGGGCGTTTTGGGAGAATATGATCCGAAGCGTGTTAAGTTTTTAAATTGTCAGGACTATTCCGATGAAGTTGCCGAAGGTATTAAGATTGTAGAAGAACTGCAGGCTTATGCAGATACTTTTGAACGTCAGGAAGTACCCGTATCCAAATTAAAAATCGGTTTGAAGTGCGGCGGAAGTGACGGATACAGCGGCATTACGGGAAATCCGTTGGTGGGACGCCTTTCCGATAAGGTAATCGCCATGGGCGGAAGTTGTGTACTGACGGAAGTTCCGGAAATGTTCGGTGCGGAACATCTTTTAATGCAGAGATGTGAAAACAAAGAAGTTTTTGATAAAACCGTGTCATTGATTAATAATTTTAAAGATTATTATGCAAGACACAATCAGGTAATTTACGAGAACCCTTCACCCGGAAACAAGAAGGGCGGAATTACCACATTAGAGGAAAAATCTCTGGGGTGTATTCAAAAAGGCGGTTTGTCCAAAGTGGTTGATGTACTCGATTATGGCGACAGACTGAGTAAATGCGGCCTTTCCCTCCTCAACGGTCCCGGCAATGATATTGTTGCCATTACCAATTTAATGGCAGCAGGAGTACACCTTGTATTGTTTACTACAGGAAGAGGAACACCGGTCGGCGGTGCGGTTCCCACTGTTAAAATAGCAACCAATCACAATTTGGCGGAACGAAAAGCCAACTGGATTGATTTTGACGCAAGTCCTACATTGGAAGGAAAGCCTTTGACCGATGAATTATTTGAATATATTCTTGAGGTGGCAAGCGGCAAAAAAACTCAGAATGAAATTCATGGTTATCGTGAGATTTCCATTTTTAAAGCGGGGGTAACCCTGTAAATCTCGGAATGGTCATCATTCCGTAAGATTCTGCGAATGTAATGCAGAATGTAACATATGAACTGTTTTTTAAATGTAAAATAAAAGATTGGGAGGATGAAACTTATGTCAAACTTTACAAATTTCTCTTTGGAAGGCAAAATCGCTCTTGTAACGGGAGCATCTTACGGTATCGGTTTTGCAATTGCATCTGCATACGCAGAGAACGGTGCAACCATCTGCTTTAACGATATCAATCAGGATTTAGTAAATAAGGGGCTTGCTGCTTATGAAGAAAAGGGCATCAAGGCACACGGTTATGTATGTGATGTAACAAACGAAGAGCAGGTTCAGGCTATGGTTGCTCAGATTGAAAAAGAAGTGGGAACCATTGATATTTTGGTAAACAATGCAGGTATTATTAAGCGCATTCCCATGCATGAGATGACAGCAGACCAGTTCAGACAGGTTATTGACATTGACTTAAACGGACCTTTTATCGTATCAAAGGCGGTTCTTCCTGCAATGATGGAAAAGAGAGCAGGTAAGATTATCAACATTTGTTCCATGATGTCAGAACTCGGCCGTGAAACCGTATCTGCATATGCTGCTGCAAAGGGCGGCTTAAAAATGCTTACCAAGAATATTTGTTCCGAATACGGTCAGTACAACATTCAGTGTAACGGCTTAGGACCCGGATATATTGAGACACCCCAGACTGCACCTCTTCGCGAAATCCAGCCGGATGGCAGCAGACATCCTTTTGACCAGTTTATCTGTGCAAAGACTCCTGCTGACAGATGGTTAAAGCCGGAAGAGTTAACAGGTCCTGCAGTGTTCCTTGCTTCAGAAGCATCAAACGCTGTAAACGGCCATATT